>JASJHC010000095.1:0-4342 GCA_033791245.1 Acidimicrobiia bacterium
GCCCTGTTCCTCGAAGAGTTCACCGATGGTCTTCCTTGGGTGCACCTCGACATCGCGGGACCGGCTCGGCTCGATAAGCATGATGGCCACATCTCAAAGGGCGGGACCGGATTCGCCGTGAGCACCTTGGTGGCGCTCGCCGAAGATATGGCAAGCTGAATAGGTTGCTCGACGACCGCACTATGCGTGGTCGTCGAGCAACCACTAGCCCAATAGCCAGTCATTCACTGCAATATCGTGGATAACTAGTCTGGGCGGGCGCTTTGGCCTGCTAGCGATTGGGTTCTACCTTTCCTAGGGCCATTGGTCCCTACCCAATATGGGCCTTCTCTGACTACTGTCTGTGTTCGTTTTACTCAAGTGATCTCCAAAATCGGACGATACGGAGCGTGTTCACGATGACTACGCAATGTAGGGGTCCGACGATATGGCTGCGCTGGCCAGACGATTTGCATCAGTATTTCTAACCGCGGCGATGGTGGTTGGGGTGATGGCACCAGGTGCCTCCGCTGCTTCGCATGAGGGAGACGCACTGGCCTTGCTCAACGCCGCACGAGCCGCAAGCGGCCTTGCGCCGGTAGCAATGCACTCCGATCTCACCGACGATGCATCGGCATGGTCACAGCACATGCTCAGCGAGGGCGCCCTGACCCACAACCCGAATCTGTCGTCGGTTACCACCGGCTGGGACAAACTTGGCGAGAACGTCGGCGTTGGTGTCAGCATCGATTCGTTACACACCGCCTTCATGAAGTCTTCTGGACATCGGGGCAACATCCTTGGCGACTACGACTATGTCGGGATCGCCGTGGCTGAAGAGACAGAATCAAAGCTGTGGATCACGGTGGTCTTCATGAAGTCCCTTGGCTCGGTTGGGCCCCCGGTAGATGACCCGGAGCCGTATGCCGATACGGAACCCGCACCGGTCAGCGAGCAGCCGATTGCTGAGGCACCACGGACCAGTGCACCGGCCGCCACGCCTGTGGCTGCTCTTGCCCCCGCCCCTTCCATAATCTTCGTCCGCAATGGGACATCCGCAATCGCCGACTGAGTGCGCTAGTCGGTCAGTTCGGGGAGCCGATGTGGATCGCCACACGCTATGCATTGTGGGTCGCGCGCCAGCCGAACGACATGGGTGGACTGGTCCAAGCCGTCGTATGTGAGTAGCTTGCCGACTAGCGGATCGCCGATTTTAAGGATCAGCTTCAAGGCTTCGGTTGCCTGCATGCTCCCGATCACCCCGGGGAGGACACCAAACACCCCCGCTTGCGCACAATTAGGAGCAAGGTCGGCCGGAGGCGGCTGGGGGAATAGGCATCGATAGCAGGCACTCTCGTGTGGCCGGAACACGGCAACCTGTCCTTCGAAACGGAATACCGATCCGTGGACTACCGGTGTACTGAGATGCATCGACGCGTCGTTGATCAGATATCTGGTAGCGAAGTTGTCGGTTCCATCGACGATGACGTCGTACCCGGCCAGGATCTCTAGGGCGTTCTCCGCCGTGAGACGTGTCTGGAGCGCAAGGACCTTGATTCCGGGATTCAGGGCGTTGATACGATCGGCGGCCGAAGCGGTCTTGGGCCGTCCCTTGTCGCTGGTGGAGTGGAGAATCTGGCGTTGCAGATTGGATAGCTCGACCACGTCGTCATCGACCAGTCCAATCGTGCCCACTCCAGCCGCAGCAAGATAAAGAGCGACTGGTGATCCAAGGCCTCCCGCCCCGACAATCATCACCGAGGCATCGAGAAGACGTTGTTGGCCAATTGTGCCGACCGTTGGCATCACGATGTGGCGGGCATAGCGACGCCGGTCGGCTTCGCCCAGCGAGGTGTCGGATCTTGTGGGGAGGCCGGCAGCCATCCACCTCTTGATGCCACCGGCGAGTGATGAAACGGCGGAGTAGCCGGCATCTTCAAGCATGGCGGCGGCGATGGCCGACCTCTCGCCAACTGCGCAGTACACAACGATCGGTCTGGTCGGATCAGACGCCACCGCCCCGATCCTGGTGCCAAGGTCGCGCATTGGGATGGTGACGGCATTGGGGAGTAGGCCCACCGCATGTTCGTGAGCTTCACGGACGTCGATGATAAGGCTTTCTTCGGTATCGAGGTTCTCAGGTGAGACTTCGGTGACCCGGGCCTTCGCCGCCAGTAGCAATTGCAGATAGTCATCCATATAGGCCATAACCGTAGTGGCTGCGTACCTGCCAGCAGGCGTGTTGCGGTGTCATCGTTCTTGCGTAGCTGCGGCCGAGATATCGGCGCGGTGTACGCAAGTTCAGTTGGTGATGGCGTTGACCAGCTGGGGGAGGACGGTGCCTGCCAAGCCATCGAGACGTAGCGAAGCGACGCTATCCAAGTCGGTCGGGGCCTTGTTGATGATGATGAAAGCGTCACCGCGTGAGGCGATCTCGAGCGGAATGTACGCAGCCGGGTAGACCGAAAGGCTGGAGCCGACGGCTACTACTGCGTCAGCCTGCTCTGCCCACTGACTGGCGCGCTCCAATTCGCGTTGTGGCAATACCTCGCCAAAGAAGACGATGGTTGACTTGAGGATCCCTCCGCAGTGATCGCAGTGGGGGTCGATATCACCATTGTTCCAGCGCTCTTCGATGTCCTGGGGGCTGTGCGGTGCGCCACACTGCACGCAGGCAATGCCGTCACCGTTGCCATGGAGTTCGGCGATGGCCTCCTGGGGCAGTCCGGCTGCCTGATGGAGACCATCGATGTTCTGGGTGACGCAACCAACGAGTTTGCCTGCGTCCCATAAGGCGGCGACGGCGGCATGTGCGTCATTGGGCTGAGCATTGCCAAACATCCTGGGGAAACGCGTCGCCCACGCCCGGATCCTGACCTTGCGATCGGCGAGATAGCGGTCGAGTTGGAAATCCTCAGGTGAGAGTTTGGTCCAAATACCGTCGGTCCCGCGGAAGTCTGGGATTCCGGATTCGGTTGAAATGCCTGCTCCGGTAAAGACCAAGATTCGCTTGGCGTCCAGAAGCAAACGTGCCGCATAAGCAAGATCCTGGCTCATCCCCATACGCTATCAGGTCGACCGCGTACCGAAAAAAGGCGAGACCTCGAAGCCGTCTGCCTAGCGGTGGGCTTTGCACACCCAATGGCTGGTCCCGCCGTTGTCGAGCAGCCAGGCGGCAACCGCGATATTGTCAAACGGGTCGAAGACATCGGCATCTGCCCAGCCAGCGGCGACCGCTCGCTCCGGCCACAACCTGGCGAGGTGCTGGAAGAGACCGCTTGCCGAACTGTTCGGGTTCTTAGCCTGCGGGTCACCGTGAGACTCGCAAGCCATAATCCGAAGGGCCCAATCCACACGGTCTTCGGGGAAATACATATCGACGACGGGGCGCCATCTCTCGACCGCCCAATCGAGTTCTTGTCTCACATTGTCGTAGGGACCGTTGAGCAGCCGTAGCTCAGCTAGGAGGAGCTCCTGGTTTTGCTCGGCGATCTCGAGTTGCGACTGGCGATATGCGTTGCGGACGTCGGAAAGCTCGGTGGGTTCAACTGCTGCCGCTGGGCTGGCTAGGGAGAGCAGTGCCATTGTGGCCGCTATCAGTGTTGTTCGTCTGTTCATTGCACGCGTCCACTTACTTCTTGTAGGGGAGAGTCGGGCACACGCTGCCCGGGAAATAGGAAGACCCGGCGATGATCGCCGGGCGGACTGCCATTGTAGGGCCGATTTACTCTTGCCCAGTCATTTTCGGGTGTTGGCGTCTGAGGTCGGGTGGCAGCAGTCGAACCTGGATATCGTTTAATTGGGGGATGCGGGTTCGCACGAATACATGTCCAGAGCGGACATGGACCAGGTTGGTGCGGACCAGTACATGGAGATGGGTGGGGCGGCGGAGGGAGCGGCCGCGTTTTGCGGCGGTGGCGAGTCGCATCATGTCGGCGACCGCTCCCGGGCCGATCGTGGCGGTCCAGTAGAGACGGACGTAGGGGTGATCGGTCGGATAGGTGATGAACTGGGCGTTGGTGGTCTCCCATGGCAGTGGTCGGATGATGGCCCGCTGGGTAGCGGTAACCCGTACAGGACCTGCGGCAGCACCCGAGTTGGGCGCTGATACCACAACGACGGGAGGACGAATGTCGTGGGTCTCGGGTGCTGCCGTGTCCATGACAAAGTAATAACAGATATCGTTAAACAACGTCAAGTGGGTTCGAGAGAGAACGCGAAAGACTATCTAAGATCACGAGGGAACCCGATACGGTGGTGCATGCGTCTTTCGTACATGATGAGGTCGATCCTGCCCTTGGCAATGCTGACCGTGGCGCTCGCCGGATGTGGTTCCGGCGACCTTGTCGTTGATGATTCTGGG
>JASJHC010000096.1:0-6309 GCA_033791245.1 Acidimicrobiia bacterium
AACCACGAAGCCTTACTCGAATGCGACATAACCCACCTCCAGGGTCACCCCGTCGCGCACACCACCTGAAGCCGCCGCCGTATACAGCGGCGACGGACGCCAGACTGCTCTTACAGCGCAGACGGTGTCCAGTATTCGACGGGTTGCCATGGATCGATGATGAGAAAACTGTTGGCAACAACATCGGAGAGCGTATTCGAGCCACCGTCCGGCCAATAGACGCTTACCGTCGCCTGATCGGATTCGCCAAGACCGAAATGGATCCAACCAAGCTGATCGCCGGCGTGGCCACCACCGATCGTGACCTCCTTACGCACGATGAGGTCCCCGATTTCGACCTCAACCCATGCCCCAACCGCCTGCAGGTTGCTCTCTGGTTGCGTCAGTTGAATGGCAAGCCAGTTGCCCATATCTACGGGTTCGTCAGCATCGCCAAAGCCAACGTTGCGCCAGACCTGTGCGTTCTCTGTCCTGTTGACTACGACGATGTCGAGCAGTCCATCAAGATTGAAATCAGCGACAGCAGCTCCCCTGCTACGCGCCAGGCTGGCAACGCCGGCCAGCTCCGCACTCTCTTCGAACCTACCGTCGGGTTGCCCGAGGAGCAGGTTGTTGGGATCTGCCATTGCGTATTCGGCCATCGCCTCGACATTGCCCTTTGTGATGAAGAGGTCGAGGAAACCATCGTTGTTCACATCCTGGAACTCTGCATGCCATGCGGTTGACGGCAGAACATCTTCGCCAAGGAAGGGACGATGGGCCGTTACCCCACGCCGAATGGCAATGTCGTCATATGTCGGCTGTCCGGCACCTTCCTCTAGGGTCTGCAGTTTGTTGTCTCCCTGGCTGGTGATGAAGAACTCCGGATAGCGGTCACCGGTGACGTCCTGGCTGGCCAGACCCATGCCCCACAGCTGGATGTCGTTCCAGCCATCGGACTCGGCGTACAGGCGCGGTTCTTCTCCTGCGGCGATCCGCCACAATTGTTCAGAACCGTCAACGTAGTAGTGACGATCGTTGGCCACTCTCAGGTCGCGACCCCCTGACCGATCCCAGTCTGCGAACAAGACCGAGAGGGTGCACCACCCTGGCGAAAGTGCCGTTGCCAGACCGTACCCATCCCCGGCGGGACGCAGCAGAGTGTTATCCGCACATGAAGCTGTTTGCTCTCTGTTCACTGGCCAATCGAGATAATTGCCAAAGGCCATGGTGGGCAAGGTGTTGCCGTCTTCCCACTTGGCGCTGAATGCAGCTGTCCATTGATCGCCGCCATCGATGCCCCAGGCTTCGTTCGCCCTCTCAAATCGGCAATCGCCGAGACCGCGCAACATCACGTTCTCGCCGAGCCGGAGCACCGCCAGATCGAGGTTCTCGTCGGAGTCGACATCGATCGGATAAGCGCCGAGAACGAACGTCATGTCGGTGACGGGATCTGCGATTTGAGAGAAGTGCAGCGCACCACCGACCGGGCTGTCATTCACATAGATCGCGGCAGGGTTGGAACCGCCGGCCAGATAGAGATCCGGACGGCCATCTTCGTTGCAGTCGAATGAGGCGACGCCGCCGCCCACGAAGAACTCGAAGTCACCGGCGTATACCTGGTTGATGCCCGTCGTGGTTTCCTCGACAAACACAGGTGCGGCCATCGCCGTGTCGGGAGTTACCGACTGGGAACGTCCCAGATACATGAACGTGATCGCGACCAACACCAGGACGAACAAGGTGGCGATGGCAGGTTTGCTCCACCCCCAGGATCTCATGTCAACCACTGGCGCCACCAGCAAAGTACATTGCCGCTAGCTCCCACGCTGCTTGACCCACCTCGGCACCGATGATGCGGCCCTGCAGATCATCGGCCGCCACGTGAATACCTCCATACAGTCGCGACCGACCGGCCTGGTCGGCGGCATCGAAGTAGGTGCCCCACTGCAAAACGATGTCGTTGTCCGGTCCCGACTCAAACTCGAACGAACCCGCGGGGATCGTCCATTCACCCAAGCCGCCAGGGAAGAATACGTCGCCGGTAAATTCAGCAAGAACCTCGGCCGCGGCACGGCTGAACGAGCTGTGCCCCGCGACGTAGGCAGCACACGACGGGGTGACAAAAGTCGGCAGCTGGTATGGCACCCAGTCGACGGCCAAGATCCATTCGACACCACCGATTTCAACCTCAGGATCGGCCGGGTTTCCTGCCCAGGCCTGGACAGCGATCTCGCCTTCGTGGCCTTGCAAGCTCGGTGGTCCGCCTGATTGAGGAATGACCTCGATCAGACCATCTACGAGGGGAAGACCATCGGGATGATACGAAGGGATTGCAGGATCAGTTGACTGCCCGAGCCCCCCCATATATCTAATCATCGAGATGGGCCTTACGTAGTCGTAGAAGCCCTTGGCACCCCAGGCCACGATGGCTCCGTCATGTGTGGCACCGTTGAGTGCGAAGTAGAGCTTCACATCCCATTCGAGTCGATCGACCGGGTCACCGCTGCCGCCGATCCTCAGGTCAGCAGCAAGGAGATCCGAGACTTCGTTCGCCAGCGTGTTCCAGTGCCCCGGCGGCGTCTCGGAATGGGGCCCGTCGGCCCAGAACTCGGCGACGGCTCTGGCAAACTCAGCCTCGTTCACAAGATTCTCGGCATAGGGCTGGCCTGTGACCGGATTGATGTCGTGACCTCTGCCGTCGTTCGCCCCCAAGGAGTTGCCGCCGAGCGTGGCGGGCGAGATGTCGACCGTCACCTCGGTGCGGGGATCCAGCAAGCTGCTGATTCGGATCACCTCGATCACGGACTCCTTGAACTCAGCGTCCGTCTTCGGATCCCCGAGGTAGGGAGGCGGTCCGGGGTCGACCGGCACCCCATCGGGACTACTGCCAGGAATCGCAAAGCCGGTGACATAGCCCCAGTGGGGGCCGATGAACTCCTGGGTACCATCGACAACCGGTATCCCATTCTGCGAGATCATGTTTTCGATCTGTAGCGGCTGCCACCGGTTGGGGTCGCTCATGGTCGTACCCGATTCGCTCACGACCAGCGCCTCATTGATCGGGGCATACGAAGGATCGACGTATCCATCCTCTTCGCGGGCGCCGTCGCTCAGACCGTATTCGATAATCGTTGCAGCGATGCGATTCCCAACCGCGGCCGGGCTATCACCTTCGACCGTTGTGATGTTGATCGGGTAGCACAGAGACTCCATCAGATCGTTGAACTCAGGTATCGAGTCGGACCCACCGGCCGCGTCGATATACCTGTGTTCAGCGACCCTGTAGGCGGCGTAGCTGATTGTTTCGTTGCGGGCGACCGCAACGTCACCGGCATCATGCTTCTCGGAGAAGAAGTAGCCGGAGGCGACAGGGTCATAGACCGCCCAGGCGTCCCACATCGCCGCGGCAACATGGAACAAATTGCGGGCGTGAACCGTCGGCGCAGGAAGATCACGCCGCACTGCATTGAGCACAGCTTCGTCCCAACGTCTTGCGACCGACAAACCCGAGATGACTCCCTCAGGAGCGGGGCAAGCATCTTGGGTGGAGTCGGACCGAGTTCCCAAGAAGACGACCGCCCCTAACAACATCGCAAGGCCAACGACGACGACGAGTGAGGTTTTGGATCTGCCGGTTGGCATCAGGGGGTTCATCGTAGCTTTGTGCGCTCGCGGACATTCAGCGGCTGGCAACACGGGCGGGGTCATAGATCAGTTCAGCTAGCGCCAGCTCGGAGGCACCAACTAGGGCAGCATTCTGACCGACGGCGCTCTGCCGAATATCAACCATGTCTCGCGACGCATCGATGGCGCGGGCCACACCCTCACCGAGTGATCTTTCCATGTACTCAAAGAGGCGGTGATAGAGGCCTCCCAGGACCACGACCTCGGGGTTGAAAAGGTTTACGAGATTCGAGATGCCGATCCCCAGCCACCAACCCGTTTCACTCAGCGCCTGCAGCGTCTCGGCATCTCCAGCAGCTGCCAGCTTGACGACAGCATCGACCGCATCAAGACCGGTCGCGGGGGTCAGCGACTCAACGCGACGCAACAATGCCTTCTCCCCCGCCTCGGTTTCCCAACAACCGGTGGCCCCGCACCGACACTTGCGCCCTTCGGGGTTGACGAACGTATGACCGGCCTCCCCGGCATATCCGGCCGACCCCAACAGCGGTGCCCCATCGACGATCAGGCCGCATCCGATGCCAACTTCGGCTCCGACATAAACGAGGTCGTTCACACCCTCCAGACCGCCACGTCGATGTTCGCCAAGTGCACCGAGATCGGCATCATTTGCCACATGGACTGGCACTCCGAGGTCGAGTTCGGCTTCCAACATCGCCCGCAACGGCAGGTCCCTCCATCCCAGATTTGGGGCGAGTTGCACAAGACCATCCTCGCGACGCACGATGCCGACTATCGCCGTTCCAATCCCAACAAGTCGATGTTGCGGCGGTAACGCCCCCAGCAGGGGCCGCGCCATCTCTGCGATATCGCCAACGGTGGTCTCTGGCTGGAACTGGCCGCGGGGTCTCGCAATACGGATTTGGTTGTAGATGTGGCCCCCCAGACCGACCGTGGCAACCGCCATCGAGTCGACTGAAATCTCCACCGCCAGTACAACAGCTCCGGCCGCCTGCACCTCAACGACCGGTGATGGTCGCCCTGGACCCGAAACCGTTGCCCCTGGCTTCTCGCTGACCAATCCAAGGCTCGAGAGCTCACCGATGAGGTCGGCAACGGTTGAACGGTTCAGACCGCTGAAGGCGGTTAACTGAGATCTGGTGGCCGGCCCGGTCAGATGCAGATGTTCCAAGACGGCGGCGAGATTGTGACGACGCAGCTCATCGGCGGCAACGCCGCGCGGCGACCCGTTCATTTGACCAACTTTGCCGGTGACCCGTCCCAACCCGCCTCCACATGATTTGTTGGAGTATCCACTATATATGTTCCCCAGGTTGTCTGCCGCCTCCCCCATCCTGGGGCAAGGCAGGATTTCGGATTGATATCCCGGTGTTCGAGCGCAACGAAAGCCTACGATAAACCAATATTGCAGTCCCGCCATGAACGTGGCTGGGCATTTGTTGCACTACCGAACATATAAGGCGTATGCTTTGGGAATGGGTGACATGAGTCACCCAACTGATTGGCTAAAAACTAACTAGTGAAAAGGGTCCCAATCGGGATACCACTCAGGAGGAGGAACCAGAGTGTTCAACCGTAAATTGGTGGCACTGCTCGCCGTACTCGCCATGCTGTTCGCAGCCTGTGGCGGAGACGATGAAGCAGACACGACCACCGCAGATGGCGGAGACGGTGGTGGCGAAGAACTCGTCGTCGGCGTTTCCTGGAACAACTACAACGAAGAGCGTTGGGCAAAGTCCGATGAGCCGGCCATCAAGGCAGCTCTAGAGGCTGAAGGCATCGGCTACACATCGACCGATGCAGGCTCATCAGCCGAACAGCAGATTGCTGACGTGGAGACCATGATTGCCGCCGGTGTGGATGCACTTATCATCCTCGCTCAGGACGGAACCGCGATTCTCCCCGCCGTGCAGGCTGCGATTGCCGAAGGCATTCCCGTCATTGCATACGATCGTCTTATTGAGGACCCATCGGCCCTCTACATCACGTTCGACAATGTTGAGGTCGGCCGGATGCAGGCTCGTGAGATCCTCAAGCTGGTCCCTGAAGGCAACTATGTCTTCATCAAGGGCAACCAGGCCGATGCCAACGCAGACTTCCTGCGTGGCGGTCAGCAGGAGATCTTGCAGGAAGCCATTGACTCGGGTGCAATCGTCAACGTTGGCGAGCAGTACACCGACAACTGGGATCCAGCAGTTGCCCAGACCAACATGGAACAGATTCTGACCCAGAACGACAACGCCGTTGACGCGGTTGTTGCTTCAAATGACGGTACCGCCGGTGGCGTCGTTGCAGCTCTTGCTGCACAGGGCATGGTTATTCCGGTGTCCGGTCAGGACGGCGATGCCGCCGCTTTGAACCGTGTCGCCCTCGGTAGCCAGTCCGTGTCTGTGTGGAAGGATGCTCGTGAGCTTGGTAAAGCTGCCGGTACGGCTGCTGCCGCCCTTGCTCAGGGAACCGCTCTTGGTAGCGTCTCCGGGACTCAGGTCTTTGATTCCCCGGGTGGCAACTCCATGACATCCATCTTGCTGGCACCGATTCCGATCACCAATGGCAACCTCAGCGTTGTCTTGGATGCTGGTTGGATCGACGAGGCAACACTTTGCCAAGGCGTAGCTTCCGGCTCTGTGGACGGCTGTCCATAAAGACAACCGACCAAATGACTAAGTGACTGTGAACGCG
>JASJHC010000097.1:0-5624 GCA_033791245.1 Acidimicrobiia bacterium
CACCCGACAGCTTGCCGGGACGGTGGTTGGCGCGATCTGCGAGACCAACGACCTCGATGAGCTCGCGGGCACGGGCCATTGCCTGGCGTCGCGTCTTGCCAGCGAGCATGAGTGGGACGGCAACGTTCTCGATGGCATTAAGTGATGGCACCAGATTGAAGGCCTGAAAGACAAAACCCACCTGGTTCCGCCGATACTGGTTGAGCTCAGAAGCGCCGAGACCGTCGACACGGGTGTCACCGAGTGTGATCTCTCCCGAAGCTGGTGAAAGGATGCCGCCAAGACACGACAGCAATGTGGTCTTCCCGGATCCGGAAGGTCCGAGCAGCACGATCAGTTCACCTTCGTTGGCGGTGAAGCTCAGACCGTCAATCGGCCTGATTGCGTATCCCTCATGAACAAACTCGACGACCAGATCGCTCACCTTCAGCATCAGTTCACGCTCCCGGCCCCGAGAAAGCCGCCGCCGGATCGGATGCGGTCACCCGTCTCATCCCACCAAAACCGGCAAGCACCGCGACGAGCACGGCGACCAGGGGAATCTGCCAATAGGCCGACGCAGGGACCCGGACCCGCAACGGGAACACCGGCCTGATCAGCCCTTGAAGAACCGCCGCAAGCATCGCGGCCAGCAACGCGATGGCGACAGCCTGGATAGCAACACTGGCGACAAGCGTGCTGTTGGAGGCACCCATTGCCTTCATTACTGCAAAGTCGCGTTGTCGCTCAAGCGCAGACAGGTACACAACAGCGCCGATGATGATCGCGGTGACCACCCACAAGAGAGCTCGGATGAGATCTACGGACGAAACCGCATTCTCCAAAGGGCCCAACGCGTCCGCGGCAACCTGGTCCGCAGTCAACACGCTCGTGCCTGCAGGAAGTGCGATTGGGGCCTCCGAGGAGAGGACACCAGTGACCACTTCCCGACCGTCAAAGAGCGCTAGCCGGGCTCGGTCGATCTCGAGGAACACCACGGGAAGTCCGGCAAGGACGGTTGTGTCTTCGGTGAGCCCGACAACCTGGAGCTGGGTGGTACCCAGTGCAACATCATCGCCAATCGCCAATCCGGTACTGCGGTCGACGACGATCTCCGCACCGCTGGTTGCTGGTCGTCCCGCAACGGGGGTGGGTATGCCTAGCTGTGCTTCCTCATGACCGATCACCAGAACTTCCTCGGAATCGGTTTCGCCAACGTTCATGCTGCCGCGAGCAACGATCACAGCCGCAGCATCCGGGGCAGAAACGGCTGCTGCGGTGTCAGGGCTCAGTGTGGCCGACGCCGTGAACGGGCCGGATACTCCTTCGGGGACGACCCAGTACTCCGCACCGATGGCACCAACCGTGTCAAATGGTTCCTGATTGAACTGCTCGATAAGACCAGTCATCAGGAACAGCAGGGCCATGACAACGGTCACTCCGATCGTGACAACTACGAATCGGGTGGAGCGGAACAGCAGGTCGCGCCTCGTCATCAAGAGCATTTAGCCCTCCCAGCAGCGAGCCGGGACCGCTGCCATTCCTGAATCTGAGGGAAGACCGCTTCGTAGCCGCGGGCGGAGACTTCAGCGACCTTGTCAAATGCCAGCAGCGAAATACCCCGCAGATCGGGATCGAGATAGAGATCGGTCGAACCATCCGCCAGGTGGCGATCTCGCCTCTCCATCGATCCGACGATCATCGAACGCAGTAGAACCGCACTGATACCCGGGTAGCGACGCTTGTTGCGCCCCAGCTTGGAGCGCAACGCTTGTGCTCCGGAGACACTGAGCCCGTAGTCCTCTTTGACGCGCGGACCGGGGCGCGGGGCGACGTCTACAGCGATAACAGTGTCGACAAGACCGCTGGCATGCAACGGCCCAACCGGGAGGTTATCAAGGACTCCTCCGTCAACGAGAAGCTCGCCATCGCACGGAACAGGGGGAATGACTCCTGGTATCGCCAACCCCGCTCTGACCGCCATGGTTACCGATCCCCTGTCGTGGACCATCTGCTGCGACGTGGTCAGATTCGTTGACACGCAGAGGAACGGAAGTGGCAGGTCCTCGATATCGACGCCGGCGAACACGTTGTCGATCGCGCGGGCGATCCTGGCTCCTTTGACCATCGACACCAGAGGCAGGGTGTAGTCCAGGACCTTGCTGAATCCATCGACGGCGAGCTGCTGCATCTCGTCAGGCTCGATATCGAGGGCAACCGCGGCACTCATGACTCCGCCGATTGATGCTCCGGCAACTGCATCCACTGTGATTCCCAATTCGGTAAGAGCCCGATACGCACCGATATGTGCAAAGCCACGTGCCCCTCCCCCGCCGAGTACCAATCCGGTGCCGGTACCCGTTGCCAGCCGAGCTAGGCGTCCGAGGTCACGCTCCGACTCCGACCGCAGATGGACTATGCGATCGGCGCCGTACCGCTCGGCCAGCTTTGCCGAGCCGTGCGGTCGATCAGTTCCCTGGGGCCACCTGACCACCAGCCATACCTCGGCGCGATAGCCGGCTCTGGCAGCGGCGACATAACCGCGGAGCGACCGCTCGTCCTCAGCTTCCGGCTCGGGGTCGCAAACGATGAGGACCCGGTCGGAACGCTGGAGCACGTTGTTCGTCCACGGGGTGGCGCCACGATCGGCCTCAAACACTGTGAAGCAGTGGTCCGCCTCCACCGCATCGAGATACTGCTCGAAACGAACGTTCGTGTCGGTTGAGGTCTCCTCCAGACCCAGCTCAGCCTCTACGGCAGCCCGAGACACATGGGTCGTCTCCCCGTCGTCGGGGAGCGTCCGCACCAGCTTCGCAGCAAACAGTCGAGGGTCCAGGCCCCGCGATGCAATCGCAAGGGCCACAGTCGACACCGAGTTCGCCGCTGGCCGCGGCCTTAGTAGACGACCGATCAAGGTCTTGGTGACGCCCATCAGAAATCCCGGATGGGATCCGACGAGCTCTTCGAAATGAGCACGCCCGAGCCGGGCCAGCACGCTGCGCCGATCGGCCCGGATGGTTGCGGTGCGGGTGGTCCCCTCAAGCAGACTCACCTCGCCGATCAGCTCGCCTCGACCGAGCCGACGGATGACTTCGTCGCGTCCCTCAGAATCGACGATGACAAGCAGACGGCCGGTAACTACAAAGAACACCGCGTCCGGATCGTCGCCGCGGGCAAACAGCACATCACCAGCCTCCAGCTCCTCAGGTTCGACCAGCCGAAGAACCCTCTCGGCAAGCTCGGGGTTGATGTCCGCACCCATTGCCTCGAGCAATGCCGGTACGGAAGCCGCTACCAGCTGGCCAGTTGTGGCGGTTTGGGTGTCGCTTTCCATCACCTAACCCAGCGCTCGACCGGCGTCCTCCCATCCTCTGCCGTACTCACGGATCGCTTTGTCCCACTTCCCGGCGGCGGCATAAGCATCCGCGGCATCGAGATGGGCCTGTGCCTTGTCGAGGTAGCGACTGTCACCCCCAGCGGCAATTGCCTCGTCAAGCAGTGTCTGGGTCAATTGTCGATCGACAAACGTGAGCACCTCCAGAGCTGTTGTCACCTCGGAAGCAAGACTGGGATCACTCTGTGCAATACGTTGCAGCTCGCGTGCTGCGATGCCATCCCAAGTGAACACGAGTAAACCGCGCCGCGAATCGAGAGTGTCGTCGTCAACCCAGTACGAGTTGTGGAGCGAAACGCCCAACCAGAGGCCGGTCCGCCGCAGCCGAAGATTGGTGAGCCACGACCCTTCCAAGCCGCTCAGGTAGCTTCGCACCGCCTGCTTGAACTGGCGCCCGACCTCGATAACCAGCGGATCGGTGCCGATCTCGATCTCGACGATGTCGGTGATCCCATCGTTGTCGTCATCATCGTCTAGATCATCGGGGATGCCATCGCCATCGGTGTCCGGGCCGGCGGCTTCCTCTTCGATGACGAGGGCCACGGTGTCGCTCGAAGCCTCATAGATCTCATCTTCTCCGGCAGGGTACGGTGTGGCTCCGAGGAACTGAGCTGTCACTGTGTATTCGCCGGTCGGAAGGTCCACAGATCCAAGCGAGGCCACTCCGGACACGGTGGTAATCACCGGGACCGTTTGGGTATCAACACCGTTGGCAACGGTGAAAAAGACGGTGCGTTCATTCAACAGTCCGCCGCCGCTGACGGTCAGCGTTGCCGCAATGCCCGTCGGTTCCCCCACGAGAATCGTCACCGAAGCGGGTTCCGCCGTTAGGGCCGTCGCCGCCTTGGAGATGGTGAATAGGCCCTGGCCGGTAGATCCATCGAGGTTTGGGTCACCTGCAAAGGACGCGGTCACGTTGTAGTTGCCCGGCACCGAAGACAGAGGCAGATCGGCAGTGGCAATCCCTGCACCATCGGTCGTGGCAGCACGGGCGGTCCCTCCCAGTGTGAACAGAACGGTGGCGTCGCCAACCCGTGTCCCGAACGATGTCAAGGTGGCAGTGACGCTGGCGCTGCCACCAAATGATCCGGTCCCGGCCGAAGCTACGGTCAGGTCGGTCGGATCAGTTGCGGTCGCGGGAACGGAGGTGGCAAATCCGTCGCCGAAGCTGTCATCAATCGCAACCAGGCCAACTCCGTTGACAGCCTGAGCTATGAACTCGAGATCGCTGAGGGAGTTTCCTCCAGCGACGGTGCCGAACCAGCGGGTCGAGTCGCTCGGATCCTGTGTCAGATCTAGAGGTATCCACTGCGAAACACCAGAATGGGTGTAGGTGATCCACACCTCCTGGATGCCGGCAGCCGGGTCGCCGACAACGAACATCTCGATGTCGACATCCGACCCGTTTGTTGTCGCCGCAACATTGGTGATCGACGGCGGTGCCGCCAACGCCGGAATCACTCCGCCGTAGTCAGTTGTATTGGAGCTGTAGTACAACCGCAGGTCGACGTCCGAATACAACCTGAGGATCGCATTGAGATCACCGATTGCTTCTACTCGATGCTGGGCAGGAGTCACGTTGAGAATGGTGCCGCGGCCTTGTTCGCTCAACTCACCGAGGTTGTTGACCGTGGCAAGCCGCAGTGGGAAGAATCGCTCAGAGGCAAACGGCGTGTGAACCCCGCGCAACTCTGTGGTCGGAGCCCCGGTCAGCGGAAGAAGCGGATTGGCCTCCGTGCCGGTGAGATCGTTGAATGCTCCACCTCGGAAGCCCACGCCACGCAACACCATCCCATCGACCGAAACGTTCTCAGAGATCAGTGGGATCACCGGCTGTGCCGGGTTGGTGACGACACCATCAGGGCCCTCGTAGTAGGTCGCCTCAAGTGTGCTCGATCCGTCAAGCGGGGTCAGCGCGACCAGGCGCTCAATCAGTGAGCCGACGATCTCCACATCAGCAAATTCGAGACCAAGCGAGTCGCCCGGGTCTGCGGTGAACGAGCTGAGAGCACCAATGATCGAAGTCGAGTCATCGACGGCCCCACGACCTTCCGGGAGATCGACGCTGATCATCGGCAGGCCAAAGACGGTGCTGATGATGAACGACTTACGGTGCAGGCCGGTCATCTCCGGCGTTGTCTCGAGATAGTCCTGCTTGGCTTCCACCAGGGCTTTTCCAACCGCTACCGGTCCGGTACCGGCACGTAGCTCGTCGGCGAATCCTGCATAGAGACGCTCGCTGTACTCGATG
>JASJHC010000098.1:0-3483 GCA_033791245.1 Acidimicrobiia bacterium
AGAAGCGCATACATCGTCTTGTCGACGTAGGGCCACTGGTGGTCAGCAAGTTCACACCACAGTGCTACGTCCCGCGACACGGCCATACGGCGGGTCTGCCGCTCGGCCTCGGTCATTGTTTCTCCCCTTCTCGATGTCATAGCATAAACCTACCATAAATCCTTGACACGTGCAACCTCTTTGTGATATATTCTTGACAGACGCAAGGATTCGGGGATACGATGAGCAGCACCAAGAAAGAACTCAAACAACTGATCCGCATCGCACGAGAGCAAGGGTGGAAGGTGGAGCCGACCCGCAAGGGACACTGGTGGTTCCGACCCCCAAACCCCGCCGACGGCCAAGTGCTAGTGGCAGGCACACCGTCAGACCACCGAGCACTCAAGAACGCCAAGGCCAAGCTCCGCCAAGCGGGCCTCGATATCTAGGAGCACCATGAGAGACTGGACCGCAGAACTGCACCGGGAGACCGGCCGGGGAGACCCCGACCGGGACGCCCTCGACACCTACCTCGACGAGCTGGTGGACCATCACGTCGCCCTCAGTGCCACCCCTCAGGGACGGGTGTCAGCTCGGCTCACCGTGACCGCCGCCGACCCTGCCACCGCTGTGGCTAACGCCCTCGAAGCCGAAGATGCCGCTGCGACCAAAGCCGAGCTGGGTGGGTACGTCACCGCGGTTACCGTCGCTGACGCTGCGACGCCTGATGGCGAAGCGACCTGGATCAGGACCCCGCTGCTCGGTCTGACCGACATTGGCAAGCTGCTCGGAGTCAGCCGTCAGCGCGCCGGCGAACTCGCACGGGACCACGCGCTGTTCCCACCCGCCGTGGTCCGCAGCTCCACCGGCTCGCTGTTTGAGGAGGCTGCCATCAGAGCCTTCAAGGACAGCTGGGAACGCAAAGTAGGCCGTCCCGCCGGTCAGCCCCTCAGCGCTTAGCCTCCGCCGAGGAGTCCGCTTGGCGGCGTGTGCGAGGTGTGGCCGTGACCGGCCCCGGTAAGTTGCCAACGGTCCGGTCCGCCAAAGACCCAGCCCATTGCCGCCAACTCGTCGAGTACACGGAGCACCACCAAGCCGTCGACACCGATCCGTGACGCCACCGCATCCGCTGATCGCTCCGGAGCCGCCTCGATCGCGAGATCATCGAGCACAGCCAGTGTGGTTCCGTCAACATCCATGCAGCTCATGGCGACATTGTGCCGAGCCGGTACGACATATCGCCCAAAGGCGGGCCAGCGAGGGAGGGGATATGGGCTCCTACCCGGGCATAGTCGACTTGGCTATCGACCTCGTTGTGCCGGGCACAGATCACGGTCTGACGGGTTGATCAGGGAGCCGCAATCTCCGGGGCACCGTCATGGTCGGGGAATCGGAATGAGTTGGACGGTTTCCGTGTCGGCGTCGAGTCCGAAACTGGCACAGGGCCGGTCGGGACTTGGGGGGGATGATTGAACCTGCCAACTGATGAGGTCTCGATCGACGAGCATCTGAGTGATATCGCGCTCAGCGTCGGCGACTGAGATGCAATCTCTATCAGCGAAATACGTGATCAGGTCATCGCTGAAGCCCCGGACAGAGTCCCCCGCCGGGATCGACTGGGGATCAGGCTCGGCCAAACCGAGCCGACCGCAGAGGTCTGGATCTTCGCTTGGGAAGACGGCGAATCCTCCGTTCTTGTTGACGCATCCGATCAGTGGCGGTAGGTCACCGCCTGGTGTAACTTCCGGATTGCTCAGCGTGCCGTCCTCCCACACTGGGACGCAGAGGTTGGTGTCGAGTGCGCCGCCAGAGGGGATGGCCACGACGTTGCTGTCGAGGCTGGGTGCCTGGTAGCAGCCAACAGAGATGGGGTCGGTGACTGGTCGTAGGATCAGCCATGTGGCGGCGATAAGAGCCAAAGCCATTACCGCAACGACGATGATGAGTCGGCGCCGACTCATTGGTGGTCGCGATCGTTCCCTGGGCATCGGCCGGGGTGTCGCTGTGATCTCGGCGAGAAGACTTCGGGCCTTCGGCGAATCACCCGGAGGCAACGTCGAGTCATCAACCGGGTTGTGAGCCCGGAGCACCTCGAAGGCATCGTCGCGCCTACTCATTCCGTTTCTCCATGATTGCCTGATACACACGCCCTGCTTGTTTGTGCCCGTTTCTCGGTGTGCGTCGCGTTCGGTGTCTCACCATGGATCTACACCTGCCCTGTTTCAGGTGTGCCTTGGTCACGGTCGTATTGCCGCTGAAGCCGCCTGCGGGCCCGATACAGGCGGGTTCTCAACAGTGGCCGAGGGATATCAAGCGCGGCAGCGAGCTCGCTGTGAGTTTGCTCTTCCCACCCGGCGAGCAGGAGCAACTCCTGATCGACCGGTGACAGGCGAGCCAACGCAGCCGTCACGCCCGCAAGCTGTTCGCGTGCTTCAGCGGTCGCTTCGGCGACGTTGACGGAGGGGGTGTATTCGCGGGCTGCCTTAGTGGCGAGCCGAGCTGACGTCGCTTCGTTGCGTTGATGGCTGAGCAGGGTTCGGTATGCCACGCCGTACAGCCACGCCAGAGGGGCGTCTGCACCCAGGTAGGCGTCGATGCGCCGCCACGCCACAACGAACGTGGCGGACACAATCTCGTCGGCATCTTCAGGCGACGAGGTGCGTCGCCTGGCGTAGCCGAGAACTTTGGGATAGAAATCCCGGTACAACTCGACGAAGCGGCGATGAGCCTCCTCTTCGCTGAAGGGGCTCTCGCCATCGGCTGCCGACACTACGGCACCCCCGCCGTTGCGGTCTGTTGACCCACCTCGTCCGCGACTACTTGATGTAGACCGACGAGATCCGGTCGTTCCAGCCGGTCGCCATATTCGGAGCAACATCCCACGCCTGGGATTGAGATGTGGGATACCAAGACCCGCCACCCAAGCTTCCGTCAGCCAGATAAGCCGAGCAGGGCCCGATCTTGAACGAGGACGTTTCGTTGGAGAATGAGTAGCCAGAGAGATTGGTCCATTGCAGCCGCCCTCGTAGGTATAGCACTTGACCGCCGTAACCTGAGTTCTTGTACAGCCGCATGTACCCCGAGCATGTACCGCTGGCGGTCATTGTCTTCGCCGAGTCGAGCTCGCCCTCGAGTTCAGCAATACGAGCATCCATTGCTTTCTCGGTGCGGAAACACTCGACCACTCCAACTTCCCTCCACACCATGCAGGCCTGGGCATCCTCCCAGTCGGTCGAGAGATCAATCAGGCGGCCCTCAAAGACCGCGTTGACGGGTTCGGCCCCTTCGGTGGCGATGGCCGCCGGCAGTATCGCCACGAGGGCAACGAATCCCATCAGCAACGAGGCCAGGGTACGTCGTCCCGACCTCCCGAGACGGTGCATGTTTGCGCTCTTCATCAAAACAGTCCTCCGCTCTGTCTGTTTGTCTGTCTCCCCTTTGTGTCCGAAAGCGGTCGAGCGTCACACCCTGATTCCGGAAACATCCCGCGACGCTATGGCCCGA
>JASJHC010000099.1:0-14026 GCA_033791245.1 Acidimicrobiia bacterium
CGGATGCGAACCAGGCTGGGACGTCACACTGATGACGTCTGGGGTGTTGGTCTCGTCATTGCAGCTGCGTTACTAATGCTTTCCTTCTTCGGTCTTGCTGGTCCTATTGGACAGTGGGCGGAAACGGGGCTGCGGTTCATGTTCGGCCTATGGGCCTTCTTTGTTCCCCTGGCCCTTGCCGTCATCGGATTTGCGATGATCTCGACGATGCCTCGCTCCGACTACGGTCGCATCACGGTTGGCCTACTTGTCCTGTTTCTCAGCTCCACCGCGTTGTTCCACCTACTCACCGGCACCGTATCCCTTGCGACCTCAGTCGATCTGGTCGTCGAACGGGGTGGTGCGGTTGGCTCCCTCGTTGCCTTCCCGCTGCGCCGACTCATCGGGTTTTGGGGTGCGTTCATCGTCCTATTTGGGATTGTTGCAATCTCTTCGTTGATACTCACCAAGGCCACCATCCGTGACGTTGGCTTCAGCATCATGGCGATGTTCCGTCGGCTCCGCGCCGGTATCGCCCGACTCTTCACACCGGCAACAGAGACGCCTGTCGCGATCCATCCGGAGCAGCTAGCGCCGCCGGCACCGCAGCACAAGCATGCTCCGCCCAACAAGAAGGCAGCCAAAACTGGTCCGCCGAAATCCAAGCCAAAGCAGGTCACCCGTCCCGCACCGCAGCCCGCGGCAGGCGGCGGCTACCGGCTTCCGCCGCTCGAATTGCTCGAGGTCGGGAAACCAAACGGACAGAACCGTCGCGCCCTGGAGCAAGCCGGATATGAACTGCAGCAGACGCTCACTCAGCACGGTGTCGATGCGCGGCTGACCAGGATCGTTCCTGGCCCGACAGTGACCCGCTACGAGGTTGAACTCGAGCCTGGAGTCAAGGTATCCCGAGTCACCGGTCTTGCCACCGACATCGCATATGCCATGGCATCCGCCGATGTCCGGATTCTGGCCCCCATCCCCGGCCGTAGCGCCATCGGTATCGAGGTTCCCAATACACACCGCGATCTGGTGACTCTTGGGGACATCCTGGGGAGCGATTCTGCGGGTCATACAGTCAATCCGCTTGCCATCGCCTTGGGCAAGGATGTCAGCGGCAAGGCTCGCATGCTTCACCTCGACGAGCTACCTCACGTACTCATCGCCGGCGCAACCGGTGCTGGTAAGTCGTCGTGCATCAACTCGCTTGTCACCTCGATTCTGATGCGGGCCACACCAGAAGAAGTGCGCATGATCCTGGTCGACCCCAAGCGGGTCGAGCTCGGTCAGTACAACGACGTGCCCCACCTGCTCACAAGAGTGATCACAAACCCGAAGAAGGCTGCTGATGCGCTGAAGTGGGCGGTTGCCGAGATGGATCGCCGTTATGACCTGCTTGCCGACTCCGGTGTCCGTGACATCACCAGCTATCGAGAGAAGTGGGATGCTGGCGGCATCGACGAGGAGGCGTTCGATCGCTTCCCCTACATCGTCATCATCGTTGACGAGTTGAATGACCTGATGATGGTTGCGGGTCGTGCCGTTGAAGATTCCATTGTGCGCATCGCCCAGATGGCTCGTGCGGTCGGTATCCACCTGGTTCTGGCCACACAGCGACCATCGGTCAACGTCATCACCGGCGTAATCAAAGCCAACGTCCCCTCTCGTCTTGCCTTCGCCGTCGCTTCGCAGACCGACTCCCGGGTCATCCTGGACTCGTCGGGTGCGGAGAAACTCGTCGGTCTTGGAGACATGCTGGTTGTCACATCGCGCGATCCCAAGCCGGAACGAATCCAGGGTGCCTTTGTCTCCGAGCATGAGATCCACAGCGTTGTCGACTGGGTTCGTGAACAAGGCCGCGCCGAGTATCGCGACGAAGAGGTCTTTGAGGTCGCCCAAGCAGCCGCCGCCGTCAAAGAGGAGTTCGAGGGCGAGGATCCTGATCTGATGCGGCAGGCAATCGAACTCATCGTGAGGTCCCAGCTCGGGTCGACATCGATGCTGCAACGCAAGTTGCGGCTTGGCTTCGCCAGAGCGGGCCGGGTCATGGACATCCTTGAGACCAGGGGCGTAGTCGGCCCATCGGAGGGCTCCAAGGCCCGCGAGGTACTCATGACTGTCGAGGAGCTTGACCAGATGCTGGTTGGTTGAGCCAACGGCTCTCCCAAACGGTGTCGATCTTCAGTAGGTTTCGAACGGTGGACATCCCTTGCGTGCGCTTCGACGATTTGTCGCCCGGCGGCTCCGGCTCGTTCGGACTACTTGATCCGGGCCAGGTCATCGTTGCGAACCGGCAAGATGACGTTGTCCCCGCACTCCTCCAGGCCGAACAGGCAGCTAGCGACGGCAACTGGGTCGCGGGGTTTGTGGCCTACGAAGCCGCTCCGGCCTTCGATGACATTCTGTCGGTCCGGCCGCCTGGCCTTCACGACCCGATGCGTGATTTGCCGCTGGTGCACTTCCAGGTGTTTGGTCGACGGATAGAGCTCGACGACATCGACTCGGTCCATTTCCCGGCTGCCGCCTACAACGTTTCTGGTTGGAATGCCGACTCCACCCAGCACGAGTACAAAGAGGACCTGGCGATGATCGGCCGGGCGCTCATGGCCGGTGAGGTTGGCCGGCTCACCCATACTTTCCGTCTTCATGCTGCGTTCAGCGGAGACCCTGCTGCTCTCTATCGCGATCTCTTGTTGTCGCAACGAGGGGCGCATGCCGCGTGTCTTGATGTGGGTCGGTTCCGCGTGGTCAGCGCATCGCCGGTGGGTTTCTTCCGGCGCGTTGGCGACACGCTGACGATTCGGCCCGTCCTAGCAGCGACCCGGCGTGGTCGTTGGCTGGAAGAGGATCTCCACTTCGCCGGCACGCTCCAGGCTGAGGGCGATGACAGCTACACGAACCGCATGGTGATCAAGGAGCTCGAAACAGAGCTGGCTCAGATAGGCGACATTGTTCGAGCACCGGGTGCGGATCGGTTCAGTGTCGAACGCTTCGAAACGCTGTGGCACCTCGCGGCCGAGATACAGACCAAGCTCAGCGAAGACGTTGGCATTGTCGATGTGTTCGGGGCGTTGTTTCCCGCGGTTTCGGTAACCGGGGTGCCGAAGCCGGAGGCGATGAAGCTGATCACACGCACCGAGGACACGCCGCGAGGTATCTATTGCGGTGCGATCGGATACCTGGGGCCCGCCAAAGCGGGGACGGCTCAAGCCAGTTTCAGCATTGCGGTGCGGACAGTGGTCATCGATGAGGACGAAGGTGTCGCTGAATTCGGCGTAGGCACCGCTATTACCAACAGGTCAGATGTCGTCAGCGCATATGAAGAGGCAAGGCTCAAGGCCAAGGTATTGGTCGACCGTCGGCCCGACTTTGATCTCTTCGAAGACGTGCGTCTCGATGACGGTGTCGTCGGTCACGCTAGAAGCAAGGTCGCCCAGCTTGTCGAATCGGCGCGCTACTTCGGGTTTCCCGCAACCGAGTCGGTGATACGAGACACACTCGCCAGTGTCAGCAACGGGGTAGGCGGAGCGCAGCAGATTCGGATCGTGGTCGACCGTGGCGGCATGGTGCAGACTGAGATGGCACCAGCACCGGAATGGTGCGGAAGTCCCGATAGTCCGTTTGTCTTGATTGGTGCCGTTGTCAAACAACCGGTTTCCAGCGACAACGTGTTCTTGTTTCACAACACCACCGATACCCGCCTCTCCGACGTGCTGGCCCGGCAGTACCCGGATGCCGATGTCGTTGTCCTCGTCAATCAGGATGGAGAGGTGGCGGGATCTCTGGAGGGCAACATCGTGGTCAACCGCGACAACCGATGGATTACCCCTCCGCTGAGTTGCGGCACCGTCGGATGCTCGCTGCGTACGGAGCTTCTGGCGAGCGGCGACATCGAAGAAGGATATGTGACGCGTCTTGATCTGACATCAGCTGAGCGGGTTGCAGTCATTGACGATATCCATGGTTGGAGGGTCGTCGGTCTGGTTGGATAGCGGTGGCGGCTCGGCAGTTAGGCTGCCGCCGTGACCATTCTCCAGGCTGTCCTGCTGCTCTTTGGTGGGCTTGCGGCAGGCTTCATCAACACACTCGCCGGCGGCGGCTCGGCGATCACCGTTCCCATCATGACCGAGATTGTTGGGATCGGTGTAGCAAACGGTACGAATCGTATCGCGATCCTTCTTGCCAACGCCGCCGCGCTCACCCGTTTTCAACGTGGGGGAGCGGTGCCCTGGCACCGGCTGGGCCGTCTCATCCCGCCGATTGTGATCGGGGCTGCGTTAGGGGCGTGGACCGCGACCCAAATGTCCGGCGACGTGATGAAACGGGTCTTTGCGGTGGTCCTGATCTTGGTTGCGGCCTCGGTGCTGTTGCGTCCGTCACGATGGGTTGAGGGTCACGAGCGCGATATCGGTGAGCCCTGGCGCAGTCTTATCTTCTTCGGCATTGGCTTTTACGGTGGGTTTGTTCAGGCCGGGGTCGGTTTCCTGCTGCTCGGTGGTCTTGTCCTCGGATCGGGTATGGATCTGGTCAAGGGCAACGCCGCAAAGGTCGTGCTCATCCTTTGTTACACGCCGGTTGCTTTGCTCCTTTTTGCGTCCGCCTCCCAGGTTGACCTCCAGGTCGGTTTGGTTTTGTCGGTCGGTCAGATGACAGGTGCTTGGATTGCCGCCCGTTTGGCGATCCTAAAAGGTGCTTCCTGGATCCGCTGGGTGCTGGTGGCCGCAGCAATTGTCGCTGCTTTGCGCATGCTCTTGACATAGTACGCAGTTGGGCGGACACTGTCGGTAGTGGTGCCTACCGAAGGAACATCATGACTACTGATATGAGTTCCGTCCTGCGGGAACTCGAACAGGTGGAAGATCAGTTGGCGTCGTCGTGCTACGACCCAGCAGCCGACAGGCTGACTCTGCATAGCCGAGAGGAAGAGCTGAGGACGCGTGCCGCACGAATGGCGATTGCCGTGGACTCGGAATGCTCGACTCAGCATCTGCTCGCCAAACTTGGCGATCTTCGCCGGCAATTGAGGGCATTCGAAAGACAAACCGGGGGCGGTCAATCCCGATCGAGCGCATACGGCAACACATCGCCGACGCCCAATGCGTCCCGGATTGAGCAGAAGATGGCGAGAATCGAGCGGATTCTTGCGGAGCAGGGGATAGCGCTGCGCTGATGTCGCCCGTTGCCACCCTCATCCGAGACCTAGCTGCGATCCAAAACCAGCTGATCGCGCTGCCCGATGATGCGTTTACGGAGCGGTTTGAACTGTTGCGTCGGCAGGAACAACTCCGTCTGGAAGCAGAAGAGCATGCGGCAGGTGCCGATCGGGAGCGGCCGACTGAGGATTTGCGTGCGGAGCTAGCCAGTCTCCGTCTGCAGAGGGGTGATCAGCCCAGCGGCCCACGGCTCGTCGCCCGAATCGACAACCGTATCGACCGACTCAAGGCGATCTTGGGCGATCGCGGTTTGGCCGCCTGCTAGCGCTGTACGCTGCCCGCCATGGGCGACTATCACGTTCACCTTCATGATCATGGGCCATATAGCGGTACGGGCCCCCCACTAGGGGTGTATCCACCCGGCTATATCGAGGCCTATGTCGAGAGTGCTGTCTCGAATGGACTCAGCGAGGTGGGCTTCACTGAGCACCTCTATCGTTGCG
Source organism: Acidimicrobiia bacterium (assembly GCA_033791245.1). Classification (GTDB taxonomy): domain Bacteria; phylum Actinomycetota; class Acidimicrobiia; order Spongiisociales; family UBA5794; genus JAAETI01. The sequence continues at coordinate 5,636 of JASJHC010000099.1, forward strand.
TTGAGTCGGTCCCGGTGCTGGGACGATTCTGGGAGAACGATCCACAGCAGGATCTTGCCGCCGTGACAGAGGCTTTCGTTGCCGAGGACCGGACACTGTCGATCGAGGGCTATGTGGAGGCGGTGGTCGCCGCCAAGGACCGTGGTCTGCCCGTCAAGCTCGGATTGGAGGTCGATTTCTTCCCGGAGACGATCGAGGCCGTCCTGGATTTCCTCAAGCCCTATCCCTGGGATTTCTTGATCGGTGCCGTTCACTGGATCGGAGCCTGGGCGGTCGATCATCCAGGATCGGCGTACGAGTTCGACCGGCGTGGCGTCCGCCAGGCCTATGAGGATTACTTTGCACTGGAACGACAGTTGGCTGCTTCAGGATCTGTTGACGTACTGGCGCATGTCGATGTGGTGAAAGTCCATGGCGATGTGCTGGCGCAGCCTCCGCTCGATCTGTACGAGGGTGTTGTTGCCGGTGCCGTATCCAGCGGAACAGCTGTGGAAGTCTCGAGCGCCGGCATCCACAAGCCGATTGCCGAGATTTACCCAGCACCGTCGTTCCTCGAGATGTTCGGGCAAGCCGGGGTTCCAATCACGTTGGCATCAGATGCGCATCAGCCGTCGCAGTGTGGACGTGACGCCCCAGAGTTGATTGTTGCGGCACAACGGGCGGGCTATTCCCAGCATCTTGCATTCGAGAAAAGAGTGGCGACAGTCCGCGGCCTACCTACCTTGAACTAGTACTCGTAGACTCGTTGCCGTCAAACCCGTATCATCTGCCCGATCAGGGGGTATATGAGGAGAGATCAATGGCCGAGCAAGGCGGAGTCCACGACGATCACCCATTTGAGACGCCCTCCGACCAACGCGATCCGGCGCGGCGTTTCCGGGGCCGCATGGCTGCACCCGTCACTATCGTCACCTCGGGCCATGGTGACCACCGCACCGGCCTCACAGTTTCTTCGCTTGTAGTTGCCGAGGGTGATCCGTCTCGTGTGTACTTTCTTTTGGGTTCCACTACTGATCTCTTCTACGGGGTCGAGGAAACGGGCAAGTTCGTCGTTCACGTGCTGGAACAGGGTGACCAGGCGCTCGCAGACGTGTTCGCCGGGCTTCGCCCTAGCCCCGGAGGTAGGTTCACTGATCTGAATGTCGAGCAGACCGAGTGGGGACCGGTGCTCACCGATCTCAAGACCCGGGCCTACTGCACCTTCGAAGGCGGCGACGAGGAGACGTTCTTCATTGTTGCGGAGGGCCGGGTCGACAAGCTGGAGTTGTCCGACATCGATAAACCGCTGGTGTATTTCCGAGGCCGATATCGGACGCTTGGTTAGCGACGGGTGCCGGTGGGCCATCCACCTACACTTGCCAGGATGTCTTCTTCTGCCCCCAAGGTCTGGCTGACCACGCTCGGCTGTTCCAAAAACCAAGTCGATTCGGACAAGGTGACCGCGGTTCTCCATGACTCCGGTTATGAAGACGCGCTTTCCCCCGAACAAGCCGATGTCGTCATGGTCAACACGTGTGCGTTTATTGAGCCTGCGCGCAAGGAATCAATCGATACGGTGCTGGAGTTGGCCGGATCGAAGAACCCCGACGCCAAGTTGGTGGTTATGGGGTGCATGGCGCAGCGCTACGAGCAGGAACTCATCGAGGCTCTTCCTGAAGCCGATGCAGTGATCGGCCTGGACCGTTATTCGGAGATAGTCGGTCGCCTTGATGCGTTGACGGAGTGGCAGCCGCTGCAGATCCGATCTGTCAGCACGACGCCGATGGATATTCTCTTCGAGACCCGCCGTCCCACACCTACCACCCCGTATGCCTATGTGAAAGTGGCAGAGGGGTGCGACAAGCTCTGCACTTTCTGTGCCATTCCGCAGTTCCGGGGCAAACAGCGGTCACGCACCCCTGACAACATCCGCTCTGAGGTTGCGGGCTTGACCGCAGCCGGGGTTGGCGAGGTTGTGCTGGTGGCACAAGACCTCGCCGCTTACGGTCGTGATGCGAGCTTCGACGAGGGCATCGTTGAGCTGGTCAACTATGTAGCGGATGTCCCTGGGCTGCGTCGGCTCCGCCTCTACTACTTGTATCCCCGCGAGATCCGTCCCGAGTTGATCGAGACCATGGCGTCGCTGCCAACGGTGGTCGACTACTTCGATCTCTCGCTACAGCACGTCTCGCCTGGGCTGTTGCGGGCGATGAAGCGGCCCGGTAGCGGTGACAGTCATCTCGACTTGATTGCCCAGATCCGGGGCCAGGCGCCGGCGGCGGCGATGAGATCGAGCTTTATCGTCGGGTTCCCCGGCGAAACCGACGACGATGTCGATCACCTTGCATCGTTCATGGAAGAGGCCGAACTCGACTGGGTTGGTCTGTTCCCCTACTCCCCGGAGGTGGGAACCCCATCTGCGGACTTCGACAACCAGGTTCCCGTCGACGTGGCCATGGAGCGGCTGCGCTACCTACAGGGATTGCAGGACGACATCACTCATGCGAGAAACGCCGCCCAGATTGGGAAGGTCGCTGAGGTCCTGATCGACCAGGTTGAGGACGGACAAGCGGTGGGCAGAAGCTATCGCCAAGCTCCAGAGATTGATGGTCTCATCCTTCTTGATCGGGGTAAGCCAGGCGAGTGGGTGCAGGCGGAGATCAGGGGCTCCTATGGGACCGATCTCGAGGCGACGGTGGTTGTGTGATAGTCGAAGTGATTGCGGTCGGTACCGAGCTTCTCTATGGGCAGACCGTCAATACAAATGCCGCCGCCATTGGGGCTCGTCTGGCCGACGCTGGGTTGGAGCACCAGCACTCGTCGGTTGTCGGCGATGACCACGGGCGCATGGTCGAGGCGATCCAGCTGGCAATCAACCGCGCCGATGCGCTGATCATCACGGGCGGTCTGGGCCCGACCCAGGACGACATCACTAGGGAGGCGATTGCCGAGGCGACGCAACGGCCCCTGTCATTCAGTGACGAATATGCGGACCGGCTCCGCCGCTGGTGGGAGGGCCGTGGCCGCGAGATGCCAGAGTCCAACCTCAAGCAAGCCGAGTACCCAGAAGGTGCGGATCTGCTCGACAATCCGAAAGGGACGGCGCCTGCGTTGCGACTGGACCTTGGCGACAGCATCGTCTTTGCGGTGCCAGGGGTGCCGGCTGAACTCGAGGTGTTGCTCGACATGTATGTCATCCCTGACCTGAGGGATCGATCTGATGAACGGGTCGTGCTCAACCGAGTTCTGCGTACCTACGGCGAGTCGGAGTCGAAGATAGGCGAGGTACTGGCCGACATATACGACGACGGCAACCCGTCGATGGCGTTCCTGGCCTCGGCCGCGGAGATCAAGATTCGGTTGACCGCCAAGGCGGCAAGCCTGCAAGAAGCCGAGGCTATGGTCGCTCCGCTCGAAGCTGCAGTGAAGGAGCGGCTCGGCAAGCTCATCTTTGGTGTAGACGACGAGACGATCGAAAAGATCGGCCTTGGTCTTGCCAGGCAAAACGGATGGTCGATAGTGACGGCAGAGTCGGCGACCGGGGGACTGGTTTCCGCTCGCCTCACCGCAATCCCGGGGGCGTCAAAGGTGTTCCGGGGGGCAATCGTCGCCTATCACGAGGACATCAAGCGGATGAACCTGGGTGTTGATGCTGCGCTCATAGAACAGCACGGAGTGGTCAGTGAACCAGTGGCGATTGCCATGGCCGATGGCGTGGCGGCTGCGCTCGAGGCCGATGTCGCCATCAGCGTCACCGGATCGGCGGGACCGGACCCGCAAGAGCGACCCGTCGGAACGATGGTGATTGGCGTGCACACGCCTGACAAGACCATGGCGCGAACGGTTACGTTGCCAGGCGATCGGGAACGCATCCGTACCTACACGACTACCGGAGCGCTCCACCTGGCTCGCCTGGCGATGTCAGGGGAGTGGTGGCAGGGGAGTCCAAAGCGGGGACGCTGGGTCTGATGCCGGAGCGCATGTTCTTGGCGGTGGCGCTTGATGACGACAAGCGACATGCAATCGCCACCCATCTGGAGGATTCGCTTGAAGGCGACTACCTACCGGGGCGGCCGGTGCGACCCGAGAACTGGCACATCACGCTGCGGTTCTTGGGGGCGACGAGTGCGGTGCAGCAAGATGCCATCTTGGCGCACCTCGATCAGCATTTGATGATTGAGCCGTTCCGTATCCGGTTCGGGAGCCTCGGGGGATTCCCCAAGGAATCGAAGGCCTCGGTGTTGTGGCTGGGTGTCGACGGCGACCTCGAGTCGCTGTCGGGTATCGCTGGTGAGTGCGAGACCGCAGCCCAGGCTGCGGGGCTTGAACCGGAGGGGCGCCCGTTTCATCCTCACCTGACGCTGAGCCGGATCCGACCGCCGTACGACATCGGGCGGTTGCTTGAGGGTTTCCCTCCCGCCAAGATCGCTCTCGACGTTGAAGAGGTCACCCTGTACCGCTCGGTCCTCGGCAACGGCCCCGCCCGATACGAGGTTATCGAACGCGTCTCTCTGCTCTAAGAATGGAGTCTGGCGTCCACCAGCGCCGAATACGGCGCTGAGCGACGCCAGACTCATCTGGGTGCACCCCTAGGGGCCGAAAAGGTCGAGAACGACAGCAGCGATCTCGTCGGTGGCATCGAGGAAGATGCTGACACCGAACCACTGCAGGCACGAGTCGCCACCGATCGGCTGGATGTTCACCTGGCGCAGGCCATCGAAGGCGGCCGGCCACTCCAGTGGCGGCCCGGCGCAGTGGTTGATCCCCCCTGTGGTGATCTCGACGAAGTCGGAACGTGCCAGCACATCGAGCACATTGAACGGTCCGCCGGCTCCGTCGAAGTCCTGGATATCGGAATTCCAATTGGAGCGGTTACTCAGGTCTTGGCGGGCGAGGCTGCGTTGCTCGACAACATTGAGTCCGAGCACAACCTCATCCGCAAACGGAACGTCAACACGGTTTCTCTCGCCCTTGGCGTAGCCGACCAGTGCCTGGACGATCGCCAGCTCATCAGTCGACGCGAGCTCAGCTGGGGTGGGGTTCGCCGCATACGGCTCCATTGTGAAGGGGATATCGAGCGTCACCGGACTATCGGCACCACCGTCGCCATCGAGCACCACGGTGTAGTCGCCAGGGGGAAGTCCGCTGATCCTTACCGTGAACGGTGCCCAGGCCTCGCTCCAACCGGGTGTCATCACCGCATACTCAGTGGCCCTCTTTGTCCCGAATACGAGACTGCCGGAGTACATTGCATCCACTCGGTTGCCCGCCTCGTCCCGGACCTCGACCCCAAGGGTTGCCTCGAACGGGCGGGCGATGCCAGACAAGGTCAGTGTGCCGTTGGACGGCCAGATCGGTTGGGTCAGTACCGTCGAACCGGCTGCCGGGAGGACCTCTGGCTGCGGTTCGGTGACAATGTCGATCACGACTACTCCACGGGCTGGCAGCTCGTGGACAACAAGGTCGCCAATTGCGACGTTGACCAGCAAGTCGACCTCGGCACCGTCGTGGACAACGTAGACCCCATCGTCGGTCTCGGTTGCTCCGTGCCAAGCGCTGGCGATTCCACCGAGGTCGAAGGTCGCACCCTGACTGCCGGCGATCCGATCCATGACTTGTGGGACCGAGCTGGCTGGTCCTACCTCGGCAGCGACATCGTCGCGTGAGTAGGCCAGAGGTCCGGTACCAAACGTCAACACGATCCGGAGACAATTCGGGGACAGATAGGCGCTGTCCAATGCATACAGGTGGCTCGGCGGGCGAGAACCGTCAGCTGCGGCCGCATTGGGTGTCGCCCTGCTGCAGGCGGCAACTTCTTCTGTCGTCACCGGCAGACCCTCGTACAGCGGCTCGAGATAGGCCGAGTTGACCCATCCATAGGGGACGCCCCCATGGAGCGGTTCTCCAAGATCGACTGCGATTGGGTCGAGCATGGCTATCTCGACCCACACTGCGTCATCGGCGGTGGTTACTTGCTGTCCGGTTGTGTCGATACCCGTGTAGGTCGGGGGCAGCTTTGCGATCAGGCGGTTGTCGGCTCCTGCCGACTCGCGAACGTTGAGATATGGGTCAGCGGTGTCCGCAAGCACCATGTCGGTGTCGACCCTGAATCGAGTGGTTGCGGAGACAGTCGGCGGTGCCGACGAGACAGGCCTTGTCCATGACGCACCGATGACCCATCCTCGTGGTGTGTCGGCGACGGTTCTTGCACCGGTCACGACGTCGGTGATGGTCGCCGCCTCGCCGAACGCGACGAGCAGGCTATCGCCGGCTAGGTCCATTTCGTGGATCGCCATGTCCTCGATGCCGAGGTCGACCGTGCCGATCTCGGACCCATCCGGTGCCAGAAGCTGCACTGGCAGCCCGTGGCGGCGGATCGCGATCCTCTGATCGGAGATGGCGACAGCAAGCGGTGCTCCAGCCTGTCCTGCGGGCACCGGAGCGATCAACTGAGTCTGCACCCCAGTCAGCATCGAAACCAGCTCTACCGAAAATCCTTCGTCTGTTGATACAAGACCGACCGCAAGCTCGCCGTCTACGTCGAGGTCGATCGGGGTTGCGGAGAACTCGTTGAAGGCGTAGCCAAGCTCGTTGTTGCCTTGGTCGTAACCGATGAGCTTGTCACCGATCAGGACAAAGACGGTGGGGTTGCCCGCAACATGGCGCAGACCGACCAGCGATACGGGAACACCAGGGTCTTCGATCAGCCTTGCGGATGCCGACCAGTCTTCAAGCCAGAACACCTGGTCGGTTGTGGTGTATACAAACCCGCCCCGCCCATCGGGGACTGCAGCAACCGCTTCGGCATTGAGCGGTCCAGCGGGCAGAAGTATCGAACTCAAGTGCGACGAGCTGTAGCCGACACCGACGCCGCCCGCGTCAAGCTCGACCAGCGCAAAGACTTCATCGGGGGAGCGTGGGTCGAGCACGAGGCCGTCGACAGGCACGACCGGAGCCGAGGTGGTCGGCGGCGTCGAATCAGCAGTTGTCGTGGTCGATTCGACCACCGTGCTGACGGTTGGTGCGGCATCCTCGGCTGTCTGGGACAAGATCACCAGCGGCGCCCCGACCAGGACCAACGCGGCAGCGGCCGCAAGAGCTGCAACACGTCCGCGGCCTGGTTGGGGGCGGTGTGAGGTAGCGGGCGAAGCTGCAGGCGCGATCTGGACCGACTCTGCTTTCTGCTGCAGATACTGACGAATGCGTTGTTCGTTGTTCATCGGGGGTCGCCTCCAAGTTCCTTCTCGAGCCGTTCCATCGCTCGGCTCATCCGGCTCTTGACGGTTCCTGGCTGCACCCCAAGGGCCTCTGCGGTCGTGTCGATCGACCAGTCGAGGTAGAGCCGGAGCACCACAACTGAACGGAAGCGCACGTCGATATTGGCGAGGGCGCGGTCGACGTCAACATCCAGGAGTTTGTCGATGACCGGGGCGGGCTCATAGACGTCTTGGACTTCACGCCGACGTTTTCGCCAGATGGATCGAGCCCAGTTGAGACCCACGCGATAGACCCAACCTTCTGGGTTGTCATAGTTGGAGATCTGGTCCCAGCGTTGATAGGCGCGGGTCATGCCTTCGTCGGTCGCCTCTACACCAAGCTCTTGGTTGCCGAGCGTCAAGACGAGAGCCCTCGCCACACCGTCGCGCGAATTCCGATAGAACTCATCGAAATGACGACGGACCGGGCGGACTGCCGTATCAGGATTGTCTTTCATGGTTGTCTCCATGACCAGTACACGCCTGTGTCCTCCCTTAGGTTCCCGCCACAAGGGCGGGTCAGTCGTCAGGCTAAACCTCAGAGAGGTGGGGTCTGGCGTCCACTAGCGCCGAATACGGCGCTGTAGGACGCTAGACCCCACGAAACACCGCAACAGGAAAGGTCCTCGACATCGAACACGTGTTCGCCTATTGTTTGGCTCTCGGCGGCGGTACGATTACACCGCTGTAATTATGTCACAGGCAGTTAATAGGTTGGCGATAACAAATCCAACCGAAGGGAGCTCCAGTGGAGTCTGACAAGAACCTCGAAATGGCAATGTCGCAGATTGAGCGGCAATTTGGCAAGGGTGCCATCATGAAGCTCAGCGATAGTGCGGTGAAGAATGTCTCCGCGATCCCGACCGGGGCGCTGTCTCTCGACCTGGCACTTGGCATAGGTGGTGTTCCCCGCGGCCGCATCGTTGAGATCTATGGGCCAGAGAGCAGCGGTAAGACCACGCTGGCCCTCCACATTGTCGCTGAGGCGCAGCGCAATGGCGGTGTCGCTGCGTTTATTGATGCCGAGCATGCGCTGGACCCGGTCTATGCAAAGGCACTTGGTGTCGATGTCGATGAACTGCTGATCTCACAGCCGGACACCGGTGAGCAGGCGTTGGAGATCACCGACATGTTGGTGCGTTCCGGTGCTCTAGAT
>JASJHC010000100.1:0-5356 GCA_033791245.1 Acidimicrobiia bacterium
GGATCGGGTGCGGGCGCCTCTCCGGGAGTGTCTTGCTGACGCTGGTGAGGATCTTCCGGCGGACGCCTCACGGACCGAGATGCTGGCGAGCTCGCAGCAGATCATGGACAGCGGTGGTGTCGACTGTCTTAGCGAGGTTGATTTCTTTGGTGGCTGAGTAAGGAGGCGGTGGACATCCGAGTCGTGCTTTGGTTCCTGGCTCTGGTTTTTGTCGTCCCTGGGATGCTGCTGGTCGCTGTGGTGGTTGCTCGCAGCGACGATCCCTCCCCTTTGACGGGCGATGTTGATCCACAGCCTTTGGTGGTCGAGGTCACCGACTCGACCCGCCTCGACCAATACCGAGTGGCGCTTACCGTGAACAGCACTCCGCCGCCGGTCCTCCGCGCAGGGGACGTGACCGGCCGGGTGACCGACGTGTTTATGGCACCCGGAGGCATGCTGGTTTCTGGCAGATCAGTGATCGAGGTTGAGGACGTTGCTCGTCTGGCCATGGTCGCTGATGGTCCGTTGTGGCGTGATTTGGGCAGCGGCGACGACGGACCGGACGTTGAGAGGCTGCAGCGGTTCCTGACCGAACTGGGTTACGACCCCGGCGACATCGACGGCGCTGTCGGTGGCGGCACACTTGTTGCGATCAGGGCATTCAACAAGGACTACGGATGGGGTCAGCCCTTGAATGTCTTTCGCAGTAGCGCCGTTATCTGGATCGGAGAGACCGACTTCTCGGTTGGTGAGGTGCTTGTAGCATCGGGCGATCTGCTCGATGGCGCAGGAGAACTGGCCAGCGGACCCGAGCGTGTCGAGTCGGTGACGGTTCGGGAACCCCCGGATGCAGCGACGACGGTAGACGCCGAGTGGGTCCTCATCGTTGGCGACAAGTCCGTGCCCTACATCGTGGGGTCGCGAATCATCGACGACCCGGAGCACGCACAGGTGGTAGCTGACGCTGTGGGGGATAGCGAGGAGCCGGGAGGGACCGTCCAGCTTCGAGAACCCCGTCAGATCACCGTCGTCCCCGCGACCGCGGTCGTGACAGGCGAGGCCGGGGGCCGTTGTGTTTATGTTCCAGACTTGTCCGGGTTCGTACCTGTCGCTGTCGAGCTGGTCGGTGGCGGCGTTGCCACTGTCGAACTGCCAGTATCGTTTACCCACAAGGCTGTCCTGGCCAACCCGCGCGAAGTCATCGAGGCGGCGCCATGCGGCTGAGCGCCACCGACGTCTCGCACCGATACGGGCGCTCCCAGCATCCGGTCCTCCAAGAGATCTCGCTCGAGGTCAAACTTGGCGAGAAGATTGCGGTGATGGGCCCCTCCGGCTCGGGGAAGACCACTCTGCTCGCAATCCTCGGCGGCATGCTCAAACCCACCTCCGGTCACGTCGACATAGCAACGGACAAGACCACCGATGCCGTAGCTGACTATGTGGCCTGGGTGCTGCAGACCACCAACGTCTTGCCCGACAGATCCACTCTCGACAACGTCATCATCGGCGGCTTCTCAGCCGGCCTGAGGCGAGAGGCCGCAGCTTCGCAAGCCAGCTTGGCGCTCGCCTCGGTAGGTCTGTCAGCAGTGGCGTCGCGGCCGGTGCGACAGTTGTCTGGTGGCGAGGTGCAACGGGTCGCAGCTGCCCGGGCGATCACCTCGGGACGTCCCTTCATCCTGGCCGACGAACCGACCGGCCAGCTCGACCAGGCGACCTCCGTCCCCGTACTCGACGCCCTCCTCGCCCACAGCGCAGACCGCGCCGTAGTGGTCGTTACCCATGACCCCGCGGTCGCGGACCGATGCGACCGGGTGTACCGACTTGAGAACGCCCGGCTCGCACAGGAATGAAGCACCGGCCGTCGCCCCGCCGCTGGCCGCTGTCTGCTTCCATTGGGGAGGGAATCCGCAACGCCGCGCACGGCCGAACCTCGACCGCAGTGGTGCTCCTATTGATCGGCTGGGGGCTCGGTGCCGTCGCAGGACTCGACGCCGCCAATGTCCACGAAACGATCCTCGCTGAACGACAGTTCGTCGAGGCTGGCGGTCGAATCCTTGTCGCCGAAACACCAACCGGCGTAGACCGGCAGCGCTGCGACGCTCTCGACTCCACCGATGGTGTCGTTGCAGCAGCCGCGGTATCCCGCCTGCCCTCGTTCCATCAGATCCGGGCCCTCCCCGGCAGCCAGATCCCCGTGATCACCGCCACCAGCGGCATAGACGACCTGATTGGTACAGCTGCCCCCGTCGGACCACAGGTGGCGCTGACCCTCCAACTGACAGAACGAATAGGCGTTGGCCCCGGCGAGACCATCGAACTCATTGAACGGGACCAGGCCATCGGTGCGGTCACCTCAGCCGACGTTGTGCCCACCGGGCCAGCCGTTGTTAGCCCACCGGTCGACCTCAGCCTCCTCGGCGACACGTACGACACTGGCCTGTTGATCCCCGTCGCTCCCGTAGGCACCGCCGACGCCTGTTTCGTATGGGGCGAGCCAACCCACCTCAGCGCCCTACAGGGCGCCCTCCCCGCACTCCTCACCCGCAACGGGGAAGAGGCCACCGTCCGGACCCGCCTCTTCGAAGGCGAATTCACCGTCGATTTCCAGGAGCAATACAACAACCGGGCTCTTCGCCACGCCTGGGTCTTCGCATCCCTCGTGCTCACCTTGGTCTGGCTGCTCCTGAGCTGGACCCGACGATCCCACGACGCCCTCTACGCCAGCGTCGGTGCCCACGCCTCGACCAGAGCGACCATCAGGATCACCGAATGGATCGTCCTAGCCACCGCCGGCGGAATATGGGCAACAGCCCTCGGCATCCTGCTCGCCGCATACCGCGATGTCCCAACCCGCCTCGCCGGGGAATTCGTCGCACGACAAACCATCGCAGCGCTCGCTCTCGCCACCGCACTCATTGCAGCTACGTCGCTGCTGTGGCGGCGAGCGTCGGGCCTCTCAGCGCTCAAAGACCAGTAACGACCCAGCCACCAAGTCCCCGGGAACGGGCCATCGAGCCGCACGGCGAGCACGGTCGAAATCACAACTGGGCCCGAGTATGTCGCCCTCGCATGAGCACACCGACTCCCCCAGCACAGACGAGCACAAAACCCGCTCCGACTGAACCCATAATGGCGCGCCTCCGGCGCTGCACACCACGAGAAACAACGCTGTCAAGAGAAGCCCTCTGATCAGGGACCGCCCTGACGATATTTCGAAGGCCCCTGCGTAGCCGCTCCTCCAGTTTCATGTTGCCGACTCCATACCCATGGACGCCTAACCACGTTCTGGCGTTCCCACCTTGCGACCTGTCTCGGCGCATCGTCGAGCTCAGTGCGGTAGGCCCCATCGCACGGCGGTGGCGAGGCCTTCTCGGCGGCCGCTCACCCCCATCTGATTCCACAAGGTCCGGAGTCTTCGGCGGGCATGTCGTTCGGAACATCCCAGGGCAGCGGCGAGCTCTGCAGTGTTCGCTCCTCTCAGCAATCGGCTGAGTAACGCCAGGTTGTCCTCCCCGATGTTCGGCGGTGGTGCCTCGAGGCGGGAGACCATTGTGGGTACAATGCTGTGAGGCATCGGGTAGTACCCGGCTGTCACGCACCAGATGACAGGACCGAGGTCTTCTCGTAGATGGTCGACAGCGATCAGTGCGGCGGCGCCACGCCGAGCGGCTTCCCGCTGTTCGGGTTCCCCCGCTCGATCGGTGATCACGACGAGTCGCAGGCTGTTGTCGGTGTTGCGCCGGGGTAGCTCCTCCCATGCGATGACATGAATCCGGGCCGTACCGGCCGGCACCCGAGCGGCTGTGAACACGCGAACTCCTGCCCGCTCAAGGTCTTCAACGAGATGGTGTTGCTGAGCGATCATCGGTGACACAGACACCTCACACCAAGCACCGCGTTTCGGCGAACTCGTACTTGTCCGCACGATGCGACACCTCCTCAGATCGCTGCCGTCATCTGATGTGTGTCCATTTGCTCAAGAATGTCGCCGACGTTTGGCCGTACCCGGACACATGTCTTGTGGGGAAGGGGTTTCCTGTCGTGAGCGACTGTACGAATCCATCGAGCAAAGGACCGATTGGAAATGAACTACCGACGAATGACTCGCCTGGGTGTGGCGCTTGCCATGTTCATAGTGATGGCGGTACCTGTCTCTGTGTTAGCTTCCGAGAACGAACGCACGCCGGCAGCAGAGCCAACTCCGGCGTTGTTTGAGGGCGACCTTATTGATATGAGCAGTGATTGGGATGGTGCTGGTGCGTGCATGGTGTGGCCGGAAGCCGTCGACACGCCGGAGTGTTTCCGCACGGAGGCTGAGATGGATAAGCGGATTGCCGAACTCGAGCGTCAGTTGCCGCAAGCGGAAGCCGACATTCGACAGACCCTTGGTTCCGCAACGATGGGTGTTACTTATTGTTCCAGTTCCGTGCGTCTCTATGACGGTACGTCTTACACCGGGGCTGTTCTGTATCTCAGAGGCCGACAAGTGTGGTATAACCTCGTCGATTCGGGTTTCAACCAGAAGACGTCTTCGTTCAAGATCGGCGCCTGCTCTGCATACTTTGCTGACCTCGCCGGCGGTACCGGGGATTGGTATCCGACAAGTCAGACACAGGCGTACGATGTGGCTACCTCGATGGCCAGTGGATGGGACAATGACGTCTCATCGGTGTGGATCACCTAACAAGGCGCTCTGAGGGGGGACGTGGCAGGCAAAGACAGCACTCCAAGAGAACAGGATCAGGCGGATCAGTTCTTCGATGAGCTGCACGCAGCAACCTTCAGACAGGTCGTCGCGTATTGCAGACGGCGGGCGGCGACCGTTGAGGATGCCGATGATGCTGTGGCCGAAGTCTATGTGGTTGCTTGGCGTAGACTTCGTGAGGTACGCCGGGCCGATGTACCGATAGCTTGGCTGTATGGTGTCGCTCGCCGTGTCCTTGCCAACCAGCACCGTGCACGTTCGCGTCGTCTCCGGTTGATCGAGCGCCTCACCTTTGAATGGCGGCAGAAGCGCAGCGTGAATCCTGCCGATCTTGTCGCCTCCCACGAGGGAACCGACACCATCCTGCTCGCGTTGGCGCAGCTCTCGCCGATTGATCAGGACCTGATCCGCTTGGCATCCCTTGAAGGACTCACCAATGCGGAGATCGGCATTGTCCTCGATCTTCGACCAGACAGGGTACGAGATCGCCACTATTCGGCGCGCAAGCGCCTCGAGGCCCAACTACTCCTGTTGCAGACATCCGACAATCCCGATGAGGTGGACACATCAGGAGCAGAGACTAAGCAGGGGGACGAAACGGGAGAATCAGGGGGCGCGTGTGCCCAACCATAGCCAAGACCCATACGAGCTGCTGCGACGAGCCGATCC
>JASJHC010000101.1:0-4035 GCA_033791245.1 Acidimicrobiia bacterium
GCCGACACAATCGTCAATCACTGGCCAGTGGATGACATTGCTGACATTCTCTGGCGATACGGAGAAGAACGTATGGCTAGGCGGATCGCCAGAGCCATCGTCGCCGCACGGCCAATCACAGACACAGCTCACCTCGCCGACGTGGTCGCAGACTCCGTCCCAGCTGCGGTCCGCCGTCGCAAACACCCCGCACGCAAAGTTTTCCAAGCCATACGGATCGCGGTCAACAACGAACTTGGCTCGCTTGAGCTTGGTGTTGAGGCAGCGATCCATTGGGTGCGTCCCGGCGGGCGGGTGCTGGTGATTTCCTACCACTCGCTCGAGGACCGCATAGTCAAGAGACGCTTCGCAGCCGGCACGGCGGGTTGCGAATGCCCCCCTGACTTCCCCGTGTGCAACTGTGGACGGGTGGCCGAACTTCGGTCACCCGCCCGCAAGCCACTCCGGCCCACCCAAGCCGAAATCGACGCCAACCCGCGCTCGCGTTCCGCCGTCTTGCGGGTTACCGAGAAGGTAACACCGTGACCGTTGCGCAACGTCAGATTGCGGCACGACCGACGCTCGAGGTGATTCCGGGGGCTAGTCGCCGGCCGCGAACCAAGATCAGCCACTGGGTGATGTTCGCCATGGCTGTGGTCGTGGCCTTCTTCGGTCTCATCTACTCGCGCATCTCTCTCGACCACTCGGCCTTCGAGATCCAAGACCTCGAACAGCAGATCGCCATCCAAGAAGACCTGCACTGGCAGCTTCGCTATGAACTCGCCCAGATCCAGAACCCGGCGACGCTCGGACAGCAGATCGCCAACCTTGGACTGGTCTACCCAGAGCAAAGGATTGCCCTGTCGGTGCCCGTTGTCGGGGTTAACGAACTGGACCCCGACTACCGGTGGGCACAACTCAAAGCGATCCTGAGCGCACAGCCATGAGAGGGAACATCTGCGTGAACCCTGCTCCGGACTGTGTGCGTGCACTCGTTCCTATTCGGCCGATCGCTGGCGGCCTGGGATGCCTCGGGCTCCCAGATCCGCCTGGGCGCTGACGTGCTGCGCCCGACATGGCGCATCCGTGACGTGCGAGTCATCCTCGTGGGTGTTGTCTTCATCGCGGCTTGGGCCGGGGTGGGGTACCGCCTGTTCCAGGTCCAAGTCGTCGAGGCCGCCACATTCGTCGAAGCCGGCGAAAACCAGCGCATCCGCTACGAAGACATAGCCGCCCGACGCGGCACGATATTTGATCGAGACTACGTAGAGCTGGCAGTCACCGTCGACCTGCCCAGTGTGATGGCCGATCCCAAATTGGTTTTCGACCCGATGGGAACTGCACAGCTGCTGGCGCCGTTCCTAGGGGAGACCGTTGCCGACCTCAACACGAAGCTCGACAACCCAGACTCACGTTTCGCCTACCTCGCCCGCCACCTCGACGTTGACGTGGCCGACGAGCTGCGCCAGGTTGTGGAGGACAACGACATCGACGGGATATATGTACGGAACGAGCCCTTTCGGGTGTACCCGGCGGGCGATCTGGCAGCCCAGGTGCTCGGATTCGTCCAGCAGGACGATCAAAGTGGTCTCGAAGGTCTCGAGGCCCAATACGACGAATTGCTGACCGGATCACCTGGTACCAAGGTCCTCGAAAGAGATCCTGATGGCAATCCGATCCCACTTGGTGAGCTTCTCGTAGAGCCGGCGACAGCAGGCTACGACATCCGTACCACTATCGACCCCCAGATCCAGTACGCCGCCCAACAGGCCGCGGCCGACGCGGTCGCCGACACCGGCGCCCTCGCCGCAACAATCATCGTTGAGGTGCCGAGCACCGGTGAGATCCTTGCAATGGCCACCGCACCCACCTTCGATCCAAACGACCGAAGCTCAATCGACACAGCTGCGGTACGCAACCGAGCAGTCACCGACGTGTTCGAACCGGGTTCGACGCTCAAGGTGATCACGGTTGCCGCCGCACTGGACGCAGGAATTGTGGTGCCAACAAACAGCTGGCTGGTCCCTGCCAAGTACGAGGTGGAAGGCAAGGAAGACCCCTACACCGATGTCGGTCGCGTCGAAGACCGGACCATGAGCGTCGCCGAGATATTCATGAAGTCATCCAACGTCGGAACCATCCAGATCCAAGAACAACTCGGCAACGAGCTGCACCATCGTTACCTGGAAGCCTTTGGCCTTGGACAGTTGACAACCGACGCAATCCGCGGCGAGGTGCCGGGGTTGCTTCACCCCCTTGCAGACTGGATCTCTGCGACAGCGGGCGCATCAACAGCGATCGGCTACCGCGTCGATGTCACCGCACTCCAGATGGCGGCAGTGTTCGGAACGATTGCCAACAATGGTGTTTGGGTCGAGCCTCACCTCGTCAGTGAGCTCATCCACCCCGACGGTTCACGCGACGTCACAGTTCCCAGACAGCGCCCCGTGCTCTCCGAAAGAACTGCCGAACAGATGCGGGAACTCCTGCAAGGCGTTGTCGAGCAAGGTACCGGCAGCAGGGCATCCATCGACGATTTTGCTGTTGGTGGCAAGACAGGCACCACCGAGAAGTTCCTCTATGAACAGGGCTACTACAGCGAGGACGATCGTATCGCCTCCTTCATCGGTATCGCCCCGATCGATGGCCCAGAAATCGTCATTGCCGTCGTCCTCGACTCGCCGCACGGTGAGATAGAAGAGGACGGCCGGATCGTAGAGCTGCAATTTGGCGGCGTCTCGGCTGCCCCCGTATTCGCACGCGTTGCCGAGGCAGCGCTGCAGGCCCTCGGTGTGGCGCCTGATGCCCGCTAGAGCGGTGCCGACGCTGCACTCGGTGGCTGATGCCGTGCGTCCCCATCAGAACGTCGGCGTCCGCGGCGCCGACGTTGCACTGATCGACGCACATATGGACAGCCGTGCCGTAACACCGGGGAGCATCTATGTCGCCATTCGTGGCGCCCGAGCCGATGGTCACGACTTCGTAGAAGGTGCGATCGGTCTTGGCGCCAGCGCGGTTGTAGTTGAACAAGAGCCAGCAGTCGACATTCCCTATCTGCTTGTCGACGACACAAGACAAGCACTCGGATGGATCGCTGCTGCCGTCCACGGCAACCCCAGTCACGACCTTGCGATCGTTGGTGTCACCGGAACCAACGGGAAGACAACAGTGGCGCACATGATGGCTGCCATGGCAGAGCACTCGGACCGATCGATGGCCGTGATCGGGACCGTGAGCTCCAACCTCGATGGCATGGCAGCGTCGCCACGCACAACTCCAGAGGCCAGCAAGCTGCAACGCATCTTTCGTCATCTCGTCGACGTGGGCCGAATCACGGACGTTGCCGTGGAAGTCTCTTCGCACGCCATGGACATGGGCAGGGTGAACGGCACTGCCTTTGACGTCGTCGCCTTCACCAACCTGTCTCAAGACCACCTCGACTATCACCACACAATGGAAGAGTATTTCCGGGCCAAGGCGAACTTGTTCGACCGACGGTGGGCCCCGCGTGGTGTCAGCTGGATCGACGATCCATGGGGCCGCCGCATCTCCGAAGAATCCGGCATCCCCGTGGTCACAGTCGGCACCGACCCGCAGGCCGACGTCCGGGTGGTCTATCTCAGCGATACCGCGGCGGGCAGCACCTTCGAGTTGATGTTCGGTGGCGACTCATTCACCGTGCACACTCCCCTTGCCGGTCGATTCAACGTCGCCAACGCCGCCATCGCGCTCACCTGCGCTCAGCTCCAGGGATGGGACCTCGATCACGCAATAGAGCAACTCGGTCGCATGGAGCCAATCCCTGGCCGCTACAACACTCTCGCCACCTCGGATGATCTCTGGGTAGTTGTCGACTATGCCCACACCCCTGACGCCATCTCGACGATCATCGAAGAGAGCAGGGGCATGGCCGGTGGGAAGATCATTGCGGTGGTCGGAGCCGGGGGAGACCGCGACCGAGAGAAGCGGCCTCTGATGGGGAAGGCAGTGACAGAAGCGGACATCGCCATCATCACAACGGACAACCCTCGATCCGAGGACCCAGCCGCCATCATC
>JASJHC010000102.1:0-3972 GCA_033791245.1 Acidimicrobiia bacterium
TGCGGCTCCGCCAGCGCCCGCTGCTGCCCCTGAACCGGTGGAAGCTATGGCCGCTGTCGAGCCCGAGGTGGCCCCCGCTTCTGTGCCAGAAGCCTCCGAGTCTGTCGCCGCACTGCCGACCGAGGAAGCTGTCGCAGCGGAGGCTCCAGAACAAGCACCCGTTGACGAATCTCACGATTCCGGTCAGGCCGCCTATGCGGCCGAAGCGCAGGGCCCGGGCCCACAGGACGAGTCTGTTGATTCAGCGGGCACCGACGAACAAAGACACGAGCCCCACCTTGAAGTTGTCGCAGCGACCGAGTCGACAGCCGAAATCAGCGACAAAGTCGACCGGCTGCTCGAAGAGCTCCGCGAAGTCACCTGATCAGGACGCCTGCTCCGAGGGCACAACAATGTGACGTCGCAGCAACTCCCATGTTTGCGGTGCGGCAAGCTCGTGTTTCATTGATCGGATGGTCCTGAGGAAGGTGGGCATCGCCGCCTCAGCCGACATGGGGTTGGGACGAGCCGCCGCCAGCACCCGGTGGTCAGGACGCAACACCAGGAAGTCTGTATCCGGCCAATGCTCTTTGACTAGGGCGATTTCCGCTTCCAGGGCGATTCGGCCGAATCTATCGAATATGTCCTCGTAGAAACGCGCACCTGGCCGGCGTTCGGTGGCCGCGAGTGGGGCGACGACTATGACGAAGTCCAATTGTTCCTCGGATCCCAACAACAGGTCAACCGACGTCCCGGTGGCGATACCACCGTCTGCGTACCAACGGTCGCGGATACGAACCGGTTGGAAGATGCCGGGTACGGCCGCCGAGGCAGCGACGGCATTGCGGAGTTGAGCCGGGGGAGCAGCATCGGTACCAAACGGTGTGCGCTCTCGCTTTTCCAAATCGTAGGCCACTATGACGGTCGGGTGATCCGGCCAGGTATGTGCCTGGTCGCCGAGGGCATCTTCAACCCAGCCACCCAAGCCTTCAGTCGAATAGATGGCAGGACTCCCCAGCACCATTCTCAGGTCGGGGCGGCGTAGCCCAGGGATCACCCCACGCCGTACCCATCGCAAAACGCCGGTGGGGCGACTGCGCTGATAAACCCGTTGTCGTAGCTCGGCAGCCACGTCTTCACGTGACTCCGCATCGCCGACAAAGGTATGGAGATTGAGCTGATTTCCCCGGACCATCGCACCCGTCAGCGCACCACAGGACGTTCCGATTACGACCTCAGCCGAGTTTGGGTTCCAATTGGTGGCGAGCTGTAGCGTCAGCAGCGCTCCGAATTGGAACGCAGCCCCGGTGATGCCGCCACCGCCTAGTACAAGTCCGACTCTGCTCACGGGCATAGGATACGGTTGAACTACTTGCTGGCGACGGATCAGCTGCCGATGGTGGGTAGATCGTGTCACGGAGGCATCTTGAGTACAACGACAGCGCAGCTTCATCCCGACCTGCGCGGAGATATGCAGAGATTCGTTGAATCGGTCCAGGAGAGCGACAACGCGCCTCCCCTGTCTGAGTACAAGACGATGCGTCTCGAGGCCCCAATCAACGTTAGGGAACGTGTTGCTTTCAATCATGATGGTGCGATTGTGGGCTATGGCCAGGCTGCTTGGCATCGTGGGGCCACGGCGGAAGCCGGTCATTGGGCAATAGAGGTCGTCGTCGGCGCCTCATCTCGTCACGGGGACGTTGCCGGGGCACTCATCGACACGCTGCAAACTGAGACGGGAGTCGAATCGGCAACACTGTGGGCCCGCTCTGAGTACGTCGCCGCTGCGGCTGTTAAGGCAGGGTGGGTGGCACAACGAGAGCTGCTGGAGATGCGATGTGCTCTACCCGTTGCGGGTCTCCAGTCGAATTTCACCGCCATCGAAGTGGCCACCTTCCGCATGGGCGTCGACGAAAAGGTGTGGGTTGAAGCGAACAACGCTGCCTTTGCGGGTCATCCGGAGAACGGCCACATGACGAGACGCGACTTAGAGAACCGAATGGCTCGCTCTTGGTTTGATCCAAGAGGATTCTTTCTAGCGTGGGACAAGGATGAACTCGCCGGTAGTTGTTGGACAAAGATCCACGAAGACGGTGTTGGCGAGATTTACATCATTGGCGTCGTGCCGGCTTGGGAAGGTCGCGGTCTCGGAAGGGACCTGGTCTCGCATGGGCTGCGCTATTTGGGTGAGACCCGTCACCTAACCAAGGCAATGCTGTTTGTGGAATCAGCGAACAGAAGGGCAATGCATCTGTACGAGGATCTCGGCTTTGAGGTTGCCAGGACCGTTGTCGCCTACGGCTGTCCGCCGAACGTCTGACCACACGACGGACAGACAGCGTCGGTCTCTGCCGTTGCCGCACCCGAGACCGAGCCCGGTCAGTCGTCGTTTAGCGTCGAGGCTGCGACAGCCCGTCTGAACTCCGAGAGATAGAGGTCGTGGGTACCGATGGCGGCATCCATGGAGCGCTCGACACGGAAGACAAGAGTCATGGCAGCGTGGTAGACGATCCACCGATCGAGCTGGTACTGATCGAGGGTGCGGCCATAGCCCTCCTGGAAACCGACGGCAGCCAGCGGACCTGCATGAAGTCCGAGCAGCCAGGTCGCCTTGGACAGGTCCCATTCCATCGGTGCCACAGTCGCCCATTCCCACGTAATGAGGGTGATTTTCCCTGCATCGTCTACGACGAAATTGTCGGGTGCCGGGTTGGTGTGGGCACTGCGGGGATCGGATGCAAAAGGAGGGCGAACGTCGCGGGCATTGTTGAGGAGGTCGCCCGATAGCTCGAGCCGCCGTCGATAGCGTTCCAGGCGACGCAGTGTCGAAAGGAAATCGACCGCCACCCACTCCTGGTCCATGCCGCGGCTCAGATTCGAGATCTTTTCGGATGATGTCTCATGGACGGTGCGAAGAATCTCACCGGCCTTGCGAGCCAAACCGGGATTCTCCGGCAGGGTTCCGAGGTTCCATCGACCGGCATCCTCGAAGATGGCCCAATGGATATCGTCCTCAAGGCCGCGGTCTATCAGCTGGGGCGTGCCCGAAAGCGAGGCGAGCGCCTCCAGTGCGTGGATCTCACGTCGTTCCCGTGCCGGGGTTCCGTAGATCTTGGCGATGCGAGTGCTTTCTCCGACCCAGATGCGGTACACACGATTGGCCGACTGGCCGCGCTCCATCCCGGTGAGTTCGTGAACCCGGCCGCCTCCAGCCAGTTTCTGTGCAACTTCTATTGGCTTCACCACATGTCCTTCTGAAGGTTCTGCCTATTCTCTCACGCGGAGACGAACCCTGCATCGCATTGGGTTACTCTTACCGACCAAACGTTGAGAGGTTCACCGTGGCACTGACAATCACTTTCCCTGATGGAACCGAGCGCGCCTACGACTCGGGGGTCACTGGTGCCCAAATTGCGGCGAGTATCGGACCACGATTGGCCAAAGCAGCAGTTGCCGCCAAGCTCGACGGAAACGCCATCGACCTAGGCAGGCCGATCACCCAAGACGGGACCGTCGAGATCGTCACCGCGGCCTCGGAAGAGGGTCGATACATTATGCGCCACTCCGCCGCCCACGTCATGGCGCAGGCGGTCTTGGATCTGTACCCGGGCTCGAAGTTTGCGATTGGGCCTCCCATTACCGACGGCTTCTACTACGACTTCGAAGTTGACGAGCCCTTCACCCCGGAGGACCTTGTCCGCATTGAGCAGCGAATGGCGCAGATCATCGCCGAGGACCAGGCGTTCGAGCGTGAAGAGATGTCGGTGGCGGCCGCCCTCGAGGTGTTTGCAGACCAGCCATTCAAGACTGAGATCATCGAATCAGTCGAGGAAGAGGAGGGCGCTGGTCGAGCCGAGGTCTCGGTATATCGCAACCAGTCGTTTGTCGACCTGTGCCGCGGCCCCCATGTCCCATCAACCAAGCGGCTGAAAGCTGTGAAGCTGATGCGATCAGCTGGTGCCTACTGGCGCGGCGACGAGAAAAAGCCGCAGC
>JASJHC010000103.1:0-5560 GCA_033791245.1 Acidimicrobiia bacterium
TACGAGTTGACCCCATTCATCTCGATGAACAGGAAATCAATCTTCGGATAGAGATCGATACCAGCAGCCTGCAAAGCCTGCAAAGGACCAAAAAGGCTACCAACCGTCAACGCCGCAACGGCAAAGAGGAGGTGCCAGCCGACGAATTTCTTGTCGGATTTGGTCAACTCATAGACAGGAGTTTTTGTTGTATCTGTAAGCACGCTTTCCTCCCTTCTACGGCGTGACCGAGACGGAACCGAACATTACCGCGTGGCCGAGACCGCAGTACTCGGTGCAGATGTAGTTGTAGGTTCCAGCCTCTTTGAAGGTTGTCGTCAGCTTGGAGACCTCGCCGGGGATGACCATGAAGTTGACGTTCGTGTCCTGGATCTTGAATCCATGTTGGACATCGGTTGAGGTGACATAGAAAGTCACCTCGGCCCCCGCGGGGACCTCGACTGTGTTGGGCTCGTAGAAGAAGCGTTTGGCGACGATGTAGACGTCGTATTTCTCTCCTGGAACAATCTCACGAACCCCCGGCTCCGACCATGGCGGCGCATCCTGGATCGTCTGCGGGTTGACCCGCTGCTCCTCGGTGGGCACCTGGATGCCAAGCATGAAACCGGCAATCGTCACGGAGATTACGAATATGACCAGCACCACAACGGATACCCGAATCCACGCCTTCTCGGTGGGATCGATGTGCATCTTGATTTTTTCGCTGCTCGGCGTGCTCATATCGTCGCTCCACGCGACAGCAAGATGATGTAGATGCTGAACCACATCAACATGAGTACAACCACAAATGCAGCTAAAAACGCAACGGTGCCGGTCGGCTTAAACTCGCCCTCGGTCTCGTTGCCGTTGTCGCCTTCGGTGGTCATGGTCCTCCCCACTCACTCAACGGCATTACATAAAATATGCGGACGCAAGCATAACCTTGCGGCTGGCGCCATCGTAGAAGCTCACTCAGTCTCATGTGGGGACCTATGGTCCCTTCACGGCGGGACGAAAGTCCCGAAATATCCCTTTTATTTGCCGCAGGACCCCAGCAAGCAATCAGCCGATCGGGAGTACCAGGGTGACGGTCGTACCGTTGCTGCTGCTCTTGAGGGCAAGGTCGCCCCCGACATCAAAAGCACGCTTGCGAAGATTGGCCAGCCCCATCCCGCTGTGTTGATGGTTCGGATCGAAACCGTGACCACGGTCAATGACGGAGACCGACAGATTGCTGAATCCACCGGTGATCAGAACCCGGACGATTGGGCTGCCGGAGTGACGCAGTGCGTTGCTCGTTGCCTCTTTGATGATGTGGAGGACGGCGTCGGCAATCTCGTTGGTGAAGCCGTCGGCCATCGAGTCGACAGCAACCTCGACGTCGGCGGAATACGGTTCTGCCAACTCCTCGACCAGTTCCGTCACTTCGATTTCGAGGTCGCGCATATGGGTAGCAGGCTGGCGGAGATTGAAAATGAATTGACGCAGCGACGTTATGCAATCGTCAACGCGCGCCACCTGGGTACGCACGACGGATCCGTCGGCCTGGTCATCGAGCGAGTCGGCAAAGCTCTGCAATGACAACCCCACCGCAAATAGATCCTGAATAATGTCATCGTGAACATCTCTGGCGATTCGGGCTCGATCCTCGGCAATCGCCGCCTCACGCAAACGTCGGTGGATACGCACGTTGGCGATGGCGGAGCCAGCAATGAGCGACAGTGTCTCGATAGTTGTTTGATCATCTTCCGTGAAACCACCAGATTTGTCAGCCAGGTACAGATTCCCGAATACGTCGTTGCGGGTGCGCAGTGGCACGCCGAGAAACGAGGTCATGTCTGGGTGATGCTCTGGCATTCCGCCGGAGTCAGGGTGAGTGGAGATGGCGTTGGTACGTACCGTGTCGCCACGGGTGATCGACCCGAGTACACCCAAGCCAAGAGGCAGATGCCCTATCGCCTCCGCAGTTTCTGGCCCAATCCCGCGATGAATGAAATCAACAAGGAAGCCATGTGAGCCTACAACGCCCAGCGCCCCGTACTTAGCTCCAGTTAGTCCCATCGCGATATCGACGAGAGATTCCAGGACGTCGTGCAGTTCTGGCTGCTCCGATACCTGCGCAGCTGCGTCCAACAATGCGGCAAAGCGTTCGCGTTGAGCGGTAGATTCCATTTCTGAACGATACTCTGCCTTCCGTTTGGGGCCGAACGTCCCGCTCTTCGGTGAGGATGGCCGGGTTCGGGTGGTCTAGCCATTCGTTACCGTGTGCGAAGAGAGAGGAAACACAAGTGCGAGTTTTGGTAGTCGATGATCATCCGGTGGTGAGAGAGGGGCTGCGCGCCCTGCTCTCGTCGCAGGAAGATATTGAGGTCGCCGGCGAGGCAGCCAGTGGAGCTTCAGCAATTCGGCGCGCCGGCTACGACTCCCCCGACGTCGTCGTCATGGACGTCCGACTGCCCGATATGAGCGGGGTGGCCGCCTGCCGCACCATTGTGGATCGCTTTCCCGACATCAAGGTCCTGATGCTGTCATCGCACGTCGACGAAGAGACCGTGCACGACGCGATCCTCGCAGGAGCGTCTGGGTACCTGGTCAAACGGATCGATGGGGACCGTATCGTCGATGCTGTACGCAGCGTTTCTGGCGGGGCATCAGTCATTGACCCTGCCGCCACCGCCAAACTATTCAATCAGATCCGTGGCCAGAGTGTGGGTGACCCCGTGTTCTCACAGCTCAGCGAACGCGAAGTCCGCATCCTCGAGCTGATCTCGGATGGTCTCACCAACAGGGAGATCGCCGACCGTGTCTTCCTCGCCGAAAAGACCGTGAAGAACTACATCTCTCGTCTGCTGGCAAAGCTGGGTCTGCGCAACCGCAACGAGGCCGCCGCCTATATGGCGAGACGTATCGCTGATCGCGAAGCCAAATACCCGCCCGAAGACTGGGCAAACGAGTAAAGACCGTCGACAAATAGCCCTTGGCGAATGTGCTGGTACTTAGACCCGCCGCACACACAGTAGGGTCTGGGCTACATGGCGATCCGAGTTCTAGTTGTTGACGACCACTTTGTGGTGCGTGCAGGTGTTGCTTCGTATATCGATAGTCAGGAAGACATGACTCTCGTGGGCGAAGCAGGCACTTGTGATGACGCTATCGCAGCTGCCTCTGAGCTCAACCCTGACGTCATTTTGATGGATATCAGGCTTGATGATTGCTCTGGCATCGACGTCACCAGGAAGATCAAGGCAAGTCAGCCCAAGATCAAGGTCGTGATGTTCACAACCTATGCCGACCTCGAGCTCCTGAAGGGGGCCATCGAAGCAGGTGCGTCTGGCTACGTAATCAAGCGAATGGAACTCAAGTCGTTGGTGGAAACGATCAGACGAGTCGTTGGTGGGGAAGACTTGGTCATAGATGAGCGTGCCCAGGTGGCGCTCGACACCGGCGGACCCGAGGCTGTGCTCGCCGAGCGACTGCGCCGCCTGTCGCCACAAGAGAGGCGGGTGTTGTCGCTGATCTCTGATGGCTTGACCAATCGCCAGATCGCCGACGAACTGAACCTCGCCGAAAAGACGGTCAAGAACTACGTGTCAGCGCTCCTGCACAAGCTCGACATGACACGACGCGCCGAGGCGGCCGCTTTCCGTGCCGGAATAATCGATACCGACGACCTCGACTAGCGTCCCGTCAGCCGCGGTCGTCGTAGACCCACTCAACCTGATTGTCGACCTCGATAACACCGAGAATCCGGAACAAGACCTCTTCGATCAATTCTGCGCCCAACCGGTGCTCAACCTCACCAGACATGGTGACCCGCCCCTCGACGGTGACGGCCTCGACCTGATGGTCGAATCGATAACGATGCAAGATCTCAGCAACATCGACAGAGATGGCCTCGTCTTTGCGGGCAAAGATCTTCATGACATCGGCACGACTGAGAATGCCGGCCAGCTTTCCCTCGTCGGTCACAACCGGGACCCGTTTGGTACGGTGTCTCTTCATGCTGCGGGCAGCTTCGCGAACGAGCATTGCGGCCTCGACGGTGATCGGATCCTTTGTCATCGCTTCGCCGACGAGAGAGCTCGGATGGGCTGCGCGGTGCCCGCCAAAGATAGCGTCGAGGAACCCGCGACGTTCTCCATCGGGGGTCTCTGCAGCCATATTGAGAAAGTCGGACTCGGTGATCATGCCGACGACAGATCCATCATCGACGACTAGTAACCCGCCGAACCGGTTCTCCCGCATCAGCGTGGCAGCACGACGAAGCCGGTGTGCGGGACCTACCGACAGCACGTCTTTCGTCATGACATCCGACACTTTCACGGCAGTCTCCATTGGTCCGGTCCTATTCACAAGTCTCCCCTCAGTTCCGGCTGATCACGACTCCAAGATTAGGCAGAACTGTCCCAATCCCGCGGGACGTTATCCGACGGGTTTCAGCCCAAATATTGACCCGCTTGTTGTGAGAACATAGGGCTCGCCTGCGGCATCCGCACCAAAGCCGATTGTTCCGGAAAAGGTCCCCTCGGGGAACCACTCCCACATCTGGCCATCTTTGCCAACACTTCTTAGCCAACCGGTGCAGTAGTCGGCGAACATAAACTGGCCGGCCAACTCGGGCATCGCACTGCCGCGATACACAAATCCGCCGGTTATCGAACACCCTTCTGTGTGGAAGTACTCGTAGATCGGGAGGACCAATCCGGCATCGTCACAGTCGCTCGAGGCAAAACAACTGCTGCCCTCCATGATCGACCACCCAAAGTTGGGGTTGCCCGTCGTCCAATCGACAACATCAACTTCCTCGATCAGGTTCTGTCCGACATCACCGATCCAGAGATCGTCTCCATCGAAAGCGAATCTCCACGGATTGCGAAGACCGACGGCCCACACCTCTTGCTCAAGGTTGCCGGCCGGGATGGTGTAGCCGTCAATCTCGGGGCCTACCGAGATTCGTAACATTGAAGCCAAGGGGCTGTCCTGGCGCTGGCCGTGGCCAAACTGATCGTTGGCTCCTCCCCCATCGCCCAGTCCGATCCACAGATTGTCATCGGGTCCAAAAACGATCATTCCGCCGTTGTGATTCCCGGCTGGTTGATCCACTCGCAGTATCTCGCGGCGACTGGTTGGATCTGCCGTGTCGCCGACCACAGCAACCGATTCGACGATCGTCCGCCCGGAGTTGTCGATGTAGTAGATGTAAAGCAGACGATTGCTGGCGAACTCGGGATGGAACGCCAGACCCAGCAGACCCTGCTCCCCGCTAAACCTGACATCGTCGCTGATATCGAGGAAGACTTCGGGATCCGCACCGGAGGTTGCCCAGATCACCCCCGGCTGGTCGACGACAAACCAACGCTCATCCCCTGGTGGCGTCACCATCAAAACTGGTTGCGCAAACCCAGACGCCGCCTCTGTGAACTCAAGGTCCAGATCTTCCAGCGAGCGCTGGGGAGCTTGTGTTGTGCTCGGTGCCTCGCTGGTTGTCGAATCTGGTGCAGCGGTCGACGGCGGCACAGACGTGGTGGTCGAGGCTGGTGCGATCGTGGTGGCCGCGGCCAGCGTGGGCTGAACCGTTGCG
>JASJHC010000104.1:0-8409 GCA_033791245.1 Acidimicrobiia bacterium
TCCCATAAGCAGGATGAGGCCGACGGCAACGTAGAGAAAAGAGATCAGCAACTGTGGTCCTTTGTGTGGTCAGGACAGGTCGGTTGGCGATGGTAGCGCTCTACGGTGGACCCTCATCCAACAGTGGATGTTGAGCCTGGCAGAGCTGATATCGTTTCGGGTGCTCGGATGGCTAGCCAATTCGTGCCTGGGAGTATTTAGTTCTCTCCGGTCTGGGCTGTGCCCGAGCTGATGAACAGGAGTAGGCATGGCGCCCGACACAGAACGATTGCACGAGACTTGGATCCATTCGGACCGCAAGATCCCCAAAGGGTTTATGCGTCCGATCATGCGTTTCATGCGGATCGAGGCGTCGTCGGGTTCGATTCTGCTTATTGCCGCGGTTATCGCTCTTATCTGGGCCAATGCTCCATTTGGTGAGACCTACAAAGAGTTCTGGGAGACCCATCTCAAGCTTGAGATAGGGTCGTTCCACTTTGAGGAGTCCTTCAAGCACGTTGTCAACGACGCTCTTATGGCGATCTTCTTCTTCGTCGTTGGTCTCGAGATCAAGCGAGAAATGGTTGTCGGCGAACTGCGCGATCCGAAGAAGGCGGCGCTGCCTGCCATCGCGGCGCTTGGCGGAATGATTGTGCCCGCCGGTATCTATCTGATCTTCGCTGCCAGCCAGGGCGGTGAAGCCACTTCGGGGTGGGCTATCCCGATGGCCACCGACATTGCCTTCTCGGTTGGTGTCGTCTCACTGCTCGGAACAAGAGTCTCCACCGGCGCCAAGTTGTTCCTGCTTGCCCTTGCGATTGCGGACGACATCGGTGCCATATTGGTGATTGCCATCTTCTATACCGATGACCTGGCAATGTTGTGGCTGGCTCTCGGTCTCATCGGCCTCGGTCTTGTCTATCTGGCGCAGCGGGCTGGAATCCGATCGATGCTTTTTTACGGAGTCACCGGTGTGATCATCTGGTTCTTCATCTTTGAGTCGGGAGTCCACGCCACACTCGCTGGTGTCGCACTTGGGTTGATGACCCCGGTGTTCCCGCTCTACTCCGAAGAGGATTACAACCGGCGCTCGACATGGATTCTTGGCAGATTTGAGATGAACAAGGCCGCCCCAAATCATCGAGAACGTCTTGACTATGACGCATCCCAGCTGTCCGCCATCGCCAGGGAGTCGATCTCCCCGCTGGACCGTCTTGAGCAGGCCCTCCAGCCGTGGTCATCGTTCGTGGTTGTCCCGCTGTTTGCGCTAGCTAACGCTGGAGTTCGGTTCGCCGACTTTGAGAACGGTATCGGTGATGCGTTGACCAGCCCGGTCACGCTTGGTGTGGCGCTTGGTCTTCTGGTTGGCAAGCTGACCGGCATCAGCCTGGCGACATGGGTCGCAGTCCGCGTTGGCCTTGGCAAGCTCCCGACGCAGACTGGTTGGCCACAGATCATCGGTCTGGCGGCTCTTGCCGGGATCGGGTTCACGGTTTCGATGTTTGTCACCGAATTGGCGTTCACCGATGCCGCGCTTGCCGACTCGGCCAAGATCGGAATCTTCATCGGATCGGGTATTGCAGGGGTCCTTGGCTACACGCTGCTGCGGAGGGCCAAGACCCCGCACGAGACGGCTGCCGAGCAGTTCGGTGGCAAAGACGTGGCCGAGGCCAAGCCGTAGAAACCAAGCAGAACGCAAAGGAGCGGGTGTCTGAGCACCCGCTCCTTTCTGTATATCTGGCGTCCCAGCTAGACGCGAGCGGTGATTGGCTCGTCGAGTAGGGCGGCAAGGTCCGGGCGTCCATGTGCGGTGATGCGGCTTGACTTGTCGCGCGCACCATCTGAACTCACCGCCGGAATGCCGTCCCCAGCTACGCAAGAACACAGAGAGAAGGGGGCGGCTGATGGGCCGTCCCCTTCACCGTCAACATCCATGTCAACGCCTACCCCCTCCGTCGACCTTCCCCTCTCCTGGATAAGCAAAATCGTCGCACTCTATCGGCTTCTCGATCGGGGCGGGAACAACCTCATGTGGCAAGCGGTTATGTGTCGACATGGATTCACCCAACCCGATATCGGTCGCTTTCTCAGTCATTCGCGCAATGCGGGTGAGTCGACCTACTCCGTCGGGAGCCGGCGAGATAGCGCACGATCGACTACGCGAAGTCCTCAATGTGCTTGCGGACCAGGGATTCGTGGGGCTGTCCGCCGAGCGCGGCAACCTCGACCTCTACCGCAAGACGCTCGAAGCGGCCGACCCCAACACGCTCAGCCGGCCCGAGGCCCTGGCCTATTGGATCAATCTCTACAACGCGGGAGCTCTTGACGTTGCCGCTGAGGCGGTGACGCAGACCCAAAGCACAGTGTTGCGGGTGCCGGGGGCGTTCAGTCGGGTGTGGGCGACCGTCGGTAGTGAAGGTCTGTCGCTGAACGACATCGAGCATGGCAAGATCCGTCGCTTTGGTGATCCCCGGATTCATGGTGCTCTGGTGTGCGGATCTGCATCTTGCCCGACGCTTCGCTACGAGCCATACGCCGGCAACGGTCTGGACGATCAGCTCGACTCGCAGATGCGCAGCTTCCTTTCGGGCGGTGGGGCCGCATTCGATACCGCAAGCAACAAACTACTGCTGTCGCGGGTCTTTCTTTGGTACGGCGCCGACTTTGTGCGGCCGCAGCGAATGCCGACTTGGATCCCTGCCACAAAACGGTCGGTCGCCAAGTCAATCGCCAACTGGCTGGAACCTGAGTTGCGACAGCTCAGCGCCGATGCTGGTGTCGCATTCCAGTCATACGACTGGGGTCTGTCCTGCTCCATCGGCCAAGCGCGCCGCCAATAGCGTCAAGCCGACGGTGAGTACGGCTGCTGCAACGTCGAACGGGAGAACCAACCGCAGCATCTGTTCCGAGTCGACGAGCCACCCTCCGGTCTCGTCGAGACCGACTTCGGCGAGATACAGAGCAATCGAAGAAACGCAGACGACACTCATGCCGACCCCGGCAGCGATCGCCGCCGCACGTCCCCAGAGCGATCGGGTCGCCAGGGTTGTTCCAGAGACGACCCAGGCTATGTCGAGCGCTGACAGCAGCTGCAGGAACTGCAGCGACGGCTGAAACCGCAACGCGGCTGAGGACGCCAGGGTGACCAGAGCAGTCACGCCGGTGACAACGACGATCATGGTTATCGCCCCCGCTAGGTGGGATCGGCTGGGTGTCCAGGTTTTGCTGGGATACCACTGTTCCCCGGCCAGGTGGCCAAGTCGCCACGTCAGTCCGAGAGAAAAGACGACCAAAACGGCCAGGTGGATCAGCAGCACCGTGCGTCGATCGGTGGACGGCGGAATTAGCAGCAGCGGGATCGATGCGAGTAGACCTCCAATCAGCCACGGGAACGATTCGAGCACCACACTCTCGAAGGGGGAAGGTCGGTCGGCCATGGGCGAAAGCGTAGCCGGTGGCGCTTCAGATACTCAGCGTGCTGAGCGGTAGGAGCCGAGCACGAGGAGATGTGCCAATGTCGCCGGTTGCGGTTCGAGCACCTGGACCAGACCTTCGGGCCCGGGCGGATGTACCAGATCGACGAAGAACCGGTAGCTCCACGCTTCGTTGCTGGGTCGGGACTCAATCCTGGTGAGGTTCGCTCCGCGCAGGCCGAGTTCAGTGAGCGCGAGAGCGAGTGCCCCGGGGCGGTGGGCGGTGACGAACATGATGGTGGACTTGTCGTCGTCGGGATCAACTTCGGTTGCCCCCTTGGCGAGAACGAAGAATCGTGTGGTGTTGTGGTCACGGTCCATCACGTCCCTGCGGAGGACATCTAGTCCGTGGGGTGGCCCTGCCTCGGGTGGGCCCAATGCAGCTATCTCAGGATTTCCATCATCGGCGACTTCACGGACCGCACCGGCGGTGTCGTGCCGGGGCACCGGGCGGATTTCCAGCTTGTTGAGTGTTCCCTCGGCCTGGGCGAGTGCCTCGGGATGCGACTTGACGTGTCGGACCCCTTCCAGCGACGCTCCGGGAACTCCCAGTAGGGCATGGCGGATCTCGACAAGATGCTCCCGACGTACCGAAACCGGGCCACGCCCTTCTGCTCCGGCAAGTCGATCCAGGACAGGGAGGACGCTACCGGTTGTCGAGTTCTCGACTGGCATAACCAGGCGGTCCACTGAGCCGTCATCGAGCGAATCGAACGAAGCCACAAAGCTGGGATAGCCGACCGGCTCGTCCTCAGGGAAGAGCTCGCCAACGGCCCTATAACTATATGAATGGGCTTCGCCCTGATAGCCGATACGCATCGTGCGAGGTTAGCCCTCCCAGGCGGGGAGCCCGTCGATGCTGACCGTGTTGTTGTCTTGCATGTACTCCTGGAGCGCCGCAGGCGACTTGCGGTCGGCCCACTCGGCCAACTTGGAACGGTGCCCCACGAAACTCATTTCAGGAACGCCAAAACCGCAGGAGTCGGCGATGCGTCCCGTGCGCAGCCTGATTATCGAGCGCAGCGCCTTGTACTCGGGGAAGAGGCCGGCGAGCCCAGCGAACTCGGGGTGCGAAGGGAGCAGGTGTTCTCCCCGGCCAAACACCCGAAGGATACGTGGCTTCGCGCCGAACGAGCACCACATCATTGTGATCCGACCATTGTCCCGCAGATGAGCGATCGTCTCGGCTGCGGAGCCTGCCAGGTCGGCGTAGATGATCGTGGTGCTGTCGATCACCCGCAGCGAGTCCGCTCCCTTCGGTGAGACATTGACGTGGCCGTCTTCTTTCATCGGGGCCGTTGCAACAAAGAACATCGGCTGTCCCTCTATGAAGGCCACGACCGAATCTGCAAGAGTTTCGTATTTTCGTCCCATGGCCGTCGATCGTAGCCTTGGCCACTAACGTCACCAACGATGACAGCAGTAGGCATTTTCGACTCGGGCGTCGGCGGGCTTTCGGTGCTTGCCGAGTTCCGGCGTTTGGCGCCGGAACACCCGGTGATCTATCTGGCCGACCAGGCCTGGGCACCGTATGGCGAGCGCAGTCTTGACGAGGTGAGGGATCGGTCTGTGATGATCGCTCGAGATCTCATCAACAGTGGATGTGAGCTTGTCGTCGTTGCCTGTAACAGCGCCTCGGCGGCGGCTCTTCACCACCTCCGTGGGGTGTTCCCAGAGACGCAGTTCGTTGGGATGGAGCCGGCGGTGAAGCCCGCGGCCAGCCAGAGCGAGCGGGGAGTGATTGGCGTTCTCGCTACCAATGCCACTTTCCAAGGCGAGCTCTATTCTTCAGTCGTTGACCGTCACGGCAACGGTGCCCAGATAGTGGAGCAGGCATGTCCTGGTCTGGCGGATGCGGTGGAGCGGCTTGGTGTAGACGCTACGGAGACGCTGAGGCTTGTAGAGCGCTACGTGGCCCCGTTGCGTGATGCGGGCGTTGACACCCTCGTGCTCGGTTGCACGCATTATCCGTTCTTGCTCGATGCCGTCGAGGATGTCGCCGGCCCGGGGGTCACTGTGATCGATCCGGCGCCTGCCGTGGCGCGGCAGACCATGCGCTTGCTCGGTGATCCAGAAATGGGAGGCAATACCGTCTTTCTGACCACCGGTGACGCCGGTGTCTTTGCAGCTCAGATCCGCACGTTGCTTGACGAGGACACCCAGCCGCACAGCACACCAATCGCCATCTCCAGACACCGGATCGGAGCGACCCAGATTGCGGTGGCCGTCGCCGACCTGACCGCTCAAGCTGTTGGAGCGATCGTCAATGCGGCCAACGATCGGCTCCAGCATGGGGGTGGCGTTGCGGCTGCGATTGTGCGGGCAGGTGGCGCCATCATTCAAGAGCAATCCAACACCTGGCTCAGTGAGCATGGCCCGGTTGAAGCTGGCCATGCTGCAGTCACGACCGCGGGAGCCATGCCGGCACACCATGTGATCCATGTTGCCGGGCCCGTCTATCGCGCCGGCCAAGACAACCAGCAGTTGTTACGGCTGGCCGTCGCAGCGGCGCTGGACGCCGCAGAGGATTTGGAGGTGCCGTCGGTTGCGTTCCCAGCAATCTCGGCTGGTGTCTACGGCTATCCGTTGGATGAGGCGACCGCGGTTCTTGCAGACGAAGTGGTGCGCTGGGTGGCTGTTCATCCCGACGGTCTCGGAGAAGTGAGGCTTGTGGCCCTTGATCCGCATGTCGCCGATCGATTCGCCGTTGGGTTGGACCGCGCTGTTGTGCGGCTTCGATCCGAGCCATCGGAGGGTCCTGCCGAGTAGTGTGCGCTCGGGAGGTGAAATGAGATATCGCAGACTTTCCGAGCCATTGGTTCGAGTCGACGGCGAACTGCGACCTGCGACCTGGGATGAGGCCTTGGACCGCGTTGCTAGCGGGCTGGCCCCATACTCCGGCAGCGAGTTTGGTTTGTTCAGCTGTTCGAAAGCAACGAACGAGACGAACTACCTTGCCCAGAAGTTCACGCGGGTAGTGATGGGTTCGCACAACGTCGACAGTTGCAACCGCACCTGACACGCTCCTTCCGTCGTCGGTCTGGCGACAGTACTTGGAGCAGGAGGCGGTACCTCCTCATATGAAGAGATCGAGACCACGGATCTGATCATCCTGTGGGGTTCGAACGCGCGGGAGGCGCATCCGATCTTCTTCCATCACCTTCTCAAGGGTGTTCGCAACGGGGCCAAGATGTATGCCGTTGATCCCAGGCGCACGACCTCTGCTCAGTTTGCCGATGTCTGGCTGGGTATTGACGTCGGGTCCGATATCGCCCTCGCCAACGCCATGGGGCGAGAGATCATCAAGGCGGGTTTGGTCAATCAGGCGTTCATCGATCACTCGACGAGCGGTCTTGACGAGTATGCCGCAGCGGTCGAGCCCTGGACGCTCGAAAGGGCCGAGGCGACAACTGGTGTTCCGTCCGAGGTCATACGGCAACTCGCTCACGACTATGCGAAGGCTGAGTCCGCTCAGCT
This sequence comes from Acidimicrobiia bacterium, assembly GCA_033791245.1. Classification (GTDB taxonomy): domain Bacteria; phylum Actinomycetota; class Acidimicrobiia; order Spongiisociales; family UBA5794; genus JAAETI01. Next base: position 6,930 of record JASJHC010000104.1, read on the forward strand.
GTGTTGGACGCTTGGAATCACCGAACACCACAACGCAACCGACAACGTCTTCTCGCTCATCAACCTGGCTCTACTCACCGGTCATGTCGGTCGGTATGGCTCGGGGTTGGTGCCGATTCGTGGCCAGAACAACGTCCAGGGCGGCGCCGACGTCGGTGGTCTCCCCAACAAGCTGCCGGGCTATCAGAACGTTGACGACCCGAACGACCTCGCCAAGTTCAATGTTGCATGGAATACAAACATGCCGGGCGAGAGCGGGTGGCACCTCTCGCTCATGTTTGATGCGATGGAACGCGGCGACCTCAAGGCGCTCTACGTGCTCGGCGAGAACCCTGCGCAGTCTGAGGCGGATAGTGGCCGGGCGATTGGGTTGCTGGAGGGTCTCGACTTCATGGTGGTGCAGGACATGTTCCTGACCCGTACCGCACAGATGGCTGACGTGGTGCTGCCGGCGGCAGCCGGATGGGCCGAAAGCGACGGGACCGTCACGTCGTCCGAACGCCGGACACAGCTGGTGCGCAAGGCCCTCGACCCCCCAGGACAAGCAAAGGACGATATCGAGATCGTGCCGTTGGTTGCGCAGAGGATGGGCCATGACTGGCCGATTCGTCCTGCTCAAGAGGTATGGGATGAGATCCGCAGTCTTTCCCCGATGCATGCCGGTATGTCGTATGAGAGGATGGAAGAGCTGGGCGGAATCCAATGGCCGTGCCCGGCTGAGGATCACCCGGGAACGAAGTTTTTGCACGAGTGGCTTTGGGAAGACCCGATGCCGCGGGGGCCGGCACGCTTTACTCCGACCGAGTTTGCGCCACCGCTGGACAAGCTCACCGAGGAGTACCCGATGCGGCTGACCACCGGTCGCCGTCTTGATTCGTACAACACCGGGGTGCAGAGCGGTGGCTACAAGTCACCAAAGCGGCGGGGAGGCAGTATCGAGCTCGCCCCGGAAGACGGCGAGTCATATGAGCTGGCTGAGGGCGATGTGGTCAAGATCACGTCACGCCGGGGGAGCATCGAGGCCCCGGTGCACTTCCATCGGAGCCTACGACCCGGGCTGGCTTTCATGACTTTGCACTTCCCGGACGAGACGGACGTAAACCTGCTAACCAACGACTTCTGGGACCCGAAATCGGGTACCGCCGAGTTCAAGGCGACCGCGATACGGATCGAGAAGGTCGGATAAGGCACAGCCTCTTGGTCCGGACAACGCGACAAACCTCCGACGGTCGCATGCCCTTGAATGTCGGAATTCCGACATTGATCCGATAGCCGGGGCGAGCCCGAGCGTATGTTCAACGCGAGCCCTGTTCCAGGGCTCGACTCGGCGTCGATAGGACTAGGAGGACTCGTGCGCAGGATCTATGTGTTGGCTTTTTCGGTATTCACGTTGATCGCGGTGACCGTTCCAGCAGGGGCGTCATCCAATGGAAGTGGCATTGTTTCATCGGTGACCAAGGCACCAATCGACCCCGCAGGC
>JASJHC010000105.1:0-3234 GCA_033791245.1 Acidimicrobiia bacterium
CAAGCCTCGGTGTGTTGCTCGACAATATCGCGACCCCAGATCTCATCGGCACCAACACCGCAGTAGTAACCGCCCTGCGGGGCAGGGAAACCACCGGCGGGCCAGCCGTGCGGGCGACCGTCCTTGAAGAACGTGTACTCCTGCTCGATGCCAAACCATGGTTCATGCGAGGCATACTTCTCTGCAACCTCAGCGCAATAGGCACGCTTGTTAGTCTCGTGCGGGGTCATGTCGGTGTTGAGCACGTCGCACATCACCAGCTTGTCGTCGCCGCCACGAATCGGGTCGGGCACGACACGCACCGGACGCAGCACCCGATCGGAATCTTTGCCGACGGCTTGTTCCGTGCTCGATCCGTCAAAACCCCAGATCGGTGGAGCCTCGCCGTCGGCGATGATGTTGGTCTTGGACCGCAGCTTGCCGGTCGGCTTCTGACCATCGATCCAAATGTATTCGGCCCTATAGACCATGATTGGCTCCTTCATACGACAAGGCACCGTAGCCCGGTGCGAGAACGCAAAATCGTTGTTTGCAGTATGTCAACTGACGGTTTCACTTGAGTAACAGGAATGTGAACGCTGTGTTTCGAAACACATTCGGACTATTCCCGAGGCTCGATGTGGCTTAGCATCTGTCCTCGGAGGTCTTGATGCAACGGCAAGAGGAATACGTACTAAAAACGGTTGAGGAGCGCGGCGTGCGCTTCATACGGTTGTGGTTCACCGACATCCTGGGGTTCCTCAAGTCATTTGCAATCACTCCTGCGGAGCTCGAGTCGGCTTTCGCCCATGGGATGAGATTCGACGGATCGGCCATCGACGGGTTCTCCCGCGACCAGGAATCCGACATGCTGGCACAGCCCGACCCTACCACCTTTCAGATTCTGCCATGGCGGTCCGGCGATGCCGGTGTAGCCAGGATGTTCTGTGACATCGTCACACCGAACGGTGAGTCTTTTCAGGGAGATCCACGGTGGGTGCTGCGGCGCAACCTGGAACGTGCCCGCAAGCTTGGCTACTCGTTCTACGTTGGCCCCGAGGTCGAGTACTTCTACTTCGCCGACAGCGGCCCCGAGCCGCAAATCCTCGACCGTGGCGGCTACTTCGACCTGACTCCCCTCGACGTAGCGCAGGAGTATCGGCGCAACACGATCGTTGCCCTGGAGCGGTTGGGTATCCCAGTTGAGTCGTCGCACCACGAAGTCTCCCCGAGCCAACACGAGATCGACCTCCGCCACACCGATGCCCTGACCATGTCAGACAACCTGGTGACGACTCGGCTTGCGATCAAGGAGGTCGCCATGGAGCACGGCATATATGCGACTTTCATGCCCAAGCCACTCGAAGGACATGACGGCTCGGGCCTTCACCTCCACATCTCGCTCTTCGAGGGCGACGACAACGCATTCCACGATGAAGCCAAATCGGACAACCTTTCGGCGGTTGCCCGACAGTTCATGGCGGGCTTGATCCGGCACGGCCGTGAGATCACCGCCGTGACCAACCAGTGGGTGAACTCCTATAAGCGACTGGTCACGGGCTTCGATGCTCCGGTCCTATCGACCTGGGACCGAACCAACCAGGCTGCCGTCGTCCGCGTGCCGAGTGTTGGCGCCGACCGACCCGGCTCAACACGTATCGAATACCGAGCTCCCGATCCTGCATGCAATCCGTATCTGGCGTTGTCGGTCATCCTTGCTGCTGGCCTCACCGGAATTGAGAACGGCTACGAGCTGCCCGATACCGAGTCGCCCGCGGAGCGGATGCCGACAACCTTGGCCGAAGCGTTAGATGCAATGGAGTCGTCCGCCCTGGTGAAGGACACCCTTGGCGAACATGTCTTTGAGTGGTTTCTCCGCAACAAACGCCAGGAATGGCAACGCTATGAGCACCATGTGTCTCGCTTCGAGCTGGAACAGTATCTTCCGGTGCTCTGATGTTTGTTGCCGTTTATCCCGCTGCCCCGACGCAACCGCTGATAGCGGCACTGCTCGCCGCCGGCTACCAGCCGGTACCGATCGATGAGTTGAGCAGCCTTGACGAACGGGCCCCCGAAGGTGGCTGGGCTGCTGCGGTCGTCGAGGTGACGTCAGATCTGGGCCGAGCGGTGGCGCTATCGGCCAAGATCATGGACGAGTACGGACTGCCCGTGCTGCTTCTTATCGACAGAACGATGACAGCCGACATCGCCGGTGAGGCTGGCTTCAGCGACTTTGTGCTTTCTCCTGTTGATAGGACCGAGCTGCGGGTGCGTCTCGGCCGTCTCCATTCCAACTCTCCGGCGGTCGCTGATAAGGACATCATCCGATTCCGTGACCTCGAACTGAACACTGCCACCTACCAGGCAACGATCGCAGGCGAACCTCGTGACCTAACGTTCATGGAATACGAGTTGCTCCGCTTTCTGGTCGAGAATCCAGGGCGGGTGTGGAGTCGAGATCAGATCCTGTCTCGGGTCTGGGGATACGACTACTTCGGCGGCTCCCGCACCGTCGACGTCCATGTGCGCCGACTCCGCGCCAAGCTGGGCGAGGAACGCGCTTCTTGGATCACGACGGTGCGCAGCGTCGGCTACCGCTTCGGATAGCCACTCGGCCGAAACAACGTCCGTTAGTGTCAGAGAAACCTCACAGTGGGAGTGATGATGACTTATCCAGTTGATGTGTCCGTCGAATACGGGGACGGCACCCGCAGTCGGGGTCTTGCCGTTGCCGGTATTCTCTTCCCGATCAAGATGCTGCTCGCGATTCCGCATCTGTTTGTTTTGTACTTCGTGCAGATCGCTGCGGTGTTTGCGGCTTGGTTCGGGTTCTTTGGAATCGCCTTCACCGGCAAGTTGTCCCCCGGCTTTGCCCGGTTCCTCCACAACTATCTCGGCTGGAACCTACGGATCATCGCCTGGTTCGCCAGCCTTCGTGACGAGTACCCCGCATTCGCCATGGAACAGCCGGAGTATCAGGCGCGAGTTGTCATCACGGAACCGACGCTGGAAAGGAGCCGCAACTTAGCGGTGGCCGGCATCATCTTTTTCGCCAAGGCGATTCTGTTGATACCTCACTTCTTCGTGCTGTACTTCCTCGGTTTCGCCGCGATGATCGCCGGCTGGATTGCATACTGGGCGATCGCATTCACCGGGACATACCCCGACGGCATTTTCAAGTTCATCGTTGGGATGATGCGTTGGTACACCAGGACCTATGCCTGGATGTTCAGCCTCACCGACGTGTACCCGCCG
>JASJHC010000106.1:0-3994 GCA_033791245.1 Acidimicrobiia bacterium
AACTTGCGTAGATTCCGCCGAGATAGCCGCGGTCGTCTACGCAAGAACCAGTGAGACGGGTGGAATAGTTGAAGTTTCACGTATGTTGAGAGGTGGACCGCCTCGATTGGATTGAAGATGCCAGAAATGGAACTGGGCCTCAGCAGCTTTGCCGAGACCCACCGTCACCCCGTAACCGGAGAAACCCCTACCCATGGGGAACGCTTGCGCAATGTCATTGCAGAGGTCGAACTTGCGGAGAAGGTGGGCCTGGATGTCTACGGACTCGGCGAACACCATCGGATCGACATGGCAGCCTCGTCCATCGCGGTTACCCTCGCCGCCGCTGCCGCCCGTACCGAACGAATCCGGCTTAGCTCGGCGGTGGTCGTCCTCAGCTCCGCCGACCCGGTACGGACCTATCAGGACTTCGCCACTCTCGACCTCATCTCATCGGGCCGGGCTGAGCTGCTGGTCGGACGCGGATCATTCACCGAGTCATTCCCACTTTTCGGCTACTCGCTCAATGACTACAACGAACTGTTCACCGAGAAGCTCGAGCTTCTCCTGGCCATTCGAGACAATGAAAGGGTCACCTGGGAAGGCAAGTTCCGGGCGCCACTGGTTGACCAGGGCGTCTACCCCAGGGCCCATCAGCAACCGCTACCGATTTCAGTCGGTGTTGGCGGGACACCCGGCTCCATGGTGAGGGCAGGGCACCTCGGTCTACCCGTGACACTGGCGATTATCGGCGGTGAACCGGCGCGGTTCCGCGTGCTCGTAGACGTCTACCACCGCTCCCTCATCGAATCCGGTCACGACCCGGCGGACTTTCCGCTTGCTGTCCACGGCCTCGGCCACATCGCCGATGACAACCAACAGGCTATCGAGGCCATCTACCCAGGGTTCAAGGACACCATGACCCGCATTGGCCGCGAACGAGGCTGGCCACCGCTCACCCGCGAGCAGTTCGATTGGATGACCAGTCCCGAGGGGTCGTTGGTTGTTGGCGACCCGAAGACAGTCGCCGCCAAGATCCTCCATTGGCGTGAAGTGCTTGGCATCGAACGGTTCATGCTCCACACCAGCACTGGCAACCTCCCCCAAGACGAGATCCTGCGCTCGGTTGAATTACTGGGGACGGAGGTATCCCAGATCGTGCGTGATCGCTAGCAACACCAGCCTTGCCGGGATAGCTACGGTATCGGCATGGCCGCTCTTTTTGTTCCAACTGACTTCGATGTCCCCCAAGCATTTGCGGGACCCGGCTTTCGTCTAGAGCCGCTCGGAGCCGAGCACAACGAACGCGACTACGAAGCGTGGACGTCGAGCTTCGACCACATCAAAGCAACCCCCGGCTTTGTCGGGGGCGACTGGCCACACGAGATGAGTCTCGAGGAGAACCTGTCGGACCTCGTCGCTCACGCCAAAGACTTCGAGAACCGCACCGGGTTTACCTACTCGATCCTTGATGGTGATGAGGTCATCGGCTGTATCTACATCTATCCATCCCGCAAGGAAGGCTTTCATGCCGGGGTGAGCTCCTGGGTACGAAAGAGCAGGGCAGAGATGGATGTGGTGACCTGGCGAGCTCTCGCCGACTGGCTTGCTTCAACCTGGCCGTTCACCAACCCGAGGTACGACGCCCGCAGCTAGGGAGTGGTGGTTGTTCAGGGATTGGTAATGGCGTTTTCGGACCTTTCGTCAACCCCGCGTGCGATGGTTACCGAATGAACGCTCGCTTGCTCTTGTCTGTGTTGATCATCGGCCTCCTGGCGGCAGGTGCTTTCCTTGTCTCGTCGCGCAAGAGCGACCTCGATCCGGTTCCGGCGGCCGCCCCAGCTACAACGACCGAACCCCAAGCCACGTCCACTCCACCGATGCTGGGCAATGCGCTTTCACTGACCGAAATCGATGGATGGCTGCAATCCGATGTCACCAGCCTCGAAGAGCTGCGTGGCCAAGTTGTGATCGTCCAGTTCTGGACCTTTGGTTGCTACAACTGCAAGAACACGATTCCTTATCTTCAGGACATCTACGCCGAGCGAGGTGCGGCCGGTCTTGAGATTGTTGGAGTGCATGCCCCCGAGTTCGACTACGAGAAAGACCCAGACTCGATCGCGCTGGCGGCACAGGATCTCGGTGTGACCTGGCCCATCGCTCTCGACACCAAACGTCGTAACTTCCGCTCTTGGCAAGGGAGCCCTGCCTACTGGCCACGCACGTATGTGCTCGATCAGGACGGCCTGATCAGGTTCGACCACATTGGCGAAGGCGCCTACGACGAACTGGAACAGACCGTCGTCGCGCTGCTGAGCGAGTAGCCACTGCGAAGATCGGCATATGATGCCGAGCGGACAGAGTCACTACCCGGGAGTCAACGTGAACACAACGAGCCCCACCGTCTGTGTCGTTGGCAGTACCAACGTTGACTTGGTCGTGACCGGTCAACGTCTACCCGCTCCAGGCGAAACGGTGTCAGGTGGTCTCTTCAGCCGTTCCCCCGGCGGCAAAGGGGCAAACCAAGCGCTGGCCTCGCAGCGCCAGGGTGCGCGGGTCACTTTCATTGGTGCCGTCGGCGATGATCCTTTGGCCACCGAGGCGCTCCAGATTCTCAGAGAAGACGCAGTCGATCTCTCCGGCATCGTCACGGTCTCCGGCTCGGCAACGGGTGTGGCTCTGATTGCGATCGATGCAGCCGGCGAGAACCAAATCTCGGTAGCCCCCGGGGCCAATCACAAGCTCCAACCGTCCGAGGTCAACACCGTGGGCTTCGACGACGTTATCTGCCAGCTGGAGATCAACGATGCGACCGTCAGTACTGCGGCAATGCAGGCGACAGGCCTGTTCTGCCTCAACGCAGCACCGGCACGACCCATCCCCCAAGTAGTTGTCGATCGGGCCGACGTGATCATCGTGAACGAGACCGAGCATGCCAGCCTCATTGACCAGCTCGACCAGTTCCCGAGACTCCTCGTGGTCACCAAGGGCGCCGCGGGTGCGGACGCCTATCGGTCCGGCGAGCTGGTTGCCTCTGGAATTCCTCCAGTCGTCGAGGCTATCGACACGGTCGGCGCTGGCGACTCGTTCTGCGGTTCCTTCGTCGTTGCCCTGGCCCGTGGTCTCGATGTTGCCAAGGCTTTGGAACGGGCATGCGCGGCGGGTGCGATAGCTGCGACACGAACCGGAGCGCAGACCGCCCTTCCAACCGCGGCCGAGGTCGACGCGCTGATGTGATGGGCGCTATCGGACCGTCAGCAAGGCGCTGGTGGTGTTCACCGACGAGCCCCCGATATGGATCTCGAACTCCCCCGGTTCCACAGTCCGTTTCATGTGACGATCCACTAGTGCCAGGTCATCGGCATGCAGGTCGAAAGTGACGGTACGCGTCTCACTTGGTTGTAGCTCGACCTTGCTGAATCTCCGCAGGAAACGCTCCGGTCTCGTCACCGATGACACCCTGTCCCGAACGTATAGCTGGACCACCTCGGCGCCCACCCGATCCCCGGCATTCGACACCTCAACACTGACCGCAACCGTTTCGTCAGTGCCAATCGTCGATGATGCAAGCTCGACGGGGCCATAGGAAAACGAGGTGTAGGACAGCCCGTGGCCAAACGGAAACAGGGGCTCGCGGGACGCAAACAGGTAGCCCCGATCAGCAGACGGTTTGCGTCCCACATAGATAGGTAGCTGGCCTATCGAACGGGGCATCGTCACTGGAAGCTTCCCAGATGGAGTCACGTCTCCGAAGAGTATCTCGGCGATCGCCGTCCCACCTTCCTGGCCGGGATACCAAACCTGCAACACCGCAGAACACTGTTCCACGAGCGAGGTGAGAACCAGCGGCCGACCCCCCATGACCACGGAGACGACAGGAGTGCCGGTGCCGACGACGGCAGCAACAAGGTCATCTTGACGACCGGGCAGATCCAGCGAGTCGCGGTCACCAAGGTGGTCGTACCACCAGCCCTCTCGGCAGGTTGCTTCCGACCCACCGACAACCAGGACGACG
>JASJHC010000107.1:0-7469 GCA_033791245.1 Acidimicrobiia bacterium
CCCAACACCATCGCGGCACCGACGGCCAGGATCATCTGGGCGAGAAGGTCGTCGAGACCGAGCAGTTCTGTAATCGTCATTTCGAGGACAGACGCTAGTGGCGGCATTTCCGATCCGTGAATCGGGATAGAGTTGGAGGTAGTAGGGCGAATGAGGGTGCCATGGCAACGTTGACCATGCGGTCAAGGCGAGAGATACCTGCCGTCGGGCTTGGGGTGTACAAGAGTGAACCGGGTCCGGTTACCCGCGACGGTGTCCTTGAGGCGCTGCGGGTCGGTTATCGCCACATTGATACTGCGTCGATCTACAACAACGAGTCCGACGTTGGTGACGCCTTGACGGCCAGCGGTCTTGATCGAGCCGATGTGTTCATCACCACCAAGCTGTGGAACGAAGATCAGGGCTATGACAAGACGCTTGTGGCGTTCGATCGCTCTCTTGAGCTGCTTGGCCTCGACTATGTCGATCTGTACCTGATCCACTGGCCGGTGCCAGTACTGCGTCTGGACACCTGGCGAGCGTTGGAACGTCTTACCTTGGACGGGCGGGTTCGCGATATCGGTGTCAGCAACTATATGGCGCGGCACATCAGCGAGATCATCGAGTACGCCGCGGTAGTTCCTGCGGTCAATCAGATTGAGCTGTCGCCCTACAACTATCGCAGTCGGCTCGAAACCATCGAGATGTGTAGAGAGCACGGCATCGTTATTGAGGCTTACAGCCCTCTCACCAAGGGGAGGAGGCTCGACGACCCTTTGCTCTCCGAGATAGGCGCTGCGTATAGCAAGACCCCGGCGCAGGTTCTGATCCGGTGGGGCCTCGACCAGGGGTTTGTCGTTCTTCCCAAATCCGTGCGGGCCACCCGCATCGCCGAGAACTATGACGTTTTCGATTTCTCGCTGAGCGCTGACGACATGGCCCGTCTTGAGGATCTTGATGAGGCTCTGGCGACCGGGTGGGACCCGATCGACGCTCCTTAGGAAGTAGCCTGGCCGTATGACTCGTCCCTGCTCAGTCCTCCGTGTTTTCACCCGTGGTTCCGCGGGCGGCAATCACCTTGGTGTCGTCACCGATGTTGCCGGTCTCTCCGCGGCAACAATGCAGCAGATCGCAGCCGAGCTTGGCTTCAGCGAGACTGTCTTCATCATTCCCCGCCAAAACCAGGTGCCGTTTGCCAGAATCTTCACCACGCAGATGGAGATGCCATTCGCCGGCCACCCCCTAGTAGGCGCAGCGTCGATGTTGCTGGAGCAGTCAAACGTTGATCGGCTTGCCTGTGGCATCGGAGAAGTGCTGATTCGTCAAGAAGGAGACGTCGTTTGGGTCGACGCACCGATGTACCAACGCAACGCTCGAATCGATCCCTCAGGGTTCGCAAGCCGGGTCGGGCTGCCGGAGCCGGTTAGTACATGGCGAGTGGAGATGCCTCTCGACTATCGGATCGTGGAGCTGCCGGTTGCCGAGGCCGTTTCCAAGGTGGCACCCGATACAACCGCTTTCGGTGACGCGCACGGCCTGGCCGTCTACGCCCGCCAGGGTGACCAGGTTCGGATGCGTTTCTTTATTCCCGAAGCGGGGATCGAAGAGGATCCGGCGACTGGGAGCGCGGCGGTGGCTCTCGCCACCAGACTCGCGGCCGATGGGGAGCCGTTCGGCGCTCTCACTATCGACCAGGGCGAAGAGATTGGTCACCCCAGCCGTATTCAGTTGCAGTGGTCAGGGGAGACGGCCTCGATTGGTGGCACTGTCGCTACCGACCAACCACTGGAGCTGAGCTATTGAAGCCGATCATCGAACTGGAGTCTCCACAAGATATTGATGCCATCTACCAAGTGAACGTGACTGCCTTTGAAGGTCGGAACGAAGAGGCTGAGCTCGTTGATGCGTTGCGTAACGATGGTGACATTCTTGTCTCCTTGGTGGCATGGCACGAAAAGACGGTTGTCGGCCACATTGCGTTTTCGAGAGTGATAGTCGACACCGCGGAGGGGCTGGTCGGTGGTGTGGTCCTGGCACCCGTTGGCGTCCTCCCCGCGTTCCAGGACAAGGGCATCGGAAAGGCGCTCATCGAAACCGGAATCGAGCTGCTCGGCCACGAGCTAGTGCTACTGGTCGTCGGTAATCCTGCGTATTACAAGCGATTTGGGTTCTCGGTGGCGGCGGGAGAGCGATATCCCAATGTCTATAGCGGCCCCTATTTCATGGCTCTCGTGCCCGGGGACCCGGCGCAAGCCCCGATAGGGCCCGTTACCTTTCCGCAGGCATTCGAGCTGGTCAACTGAGATGCTGGGGTTGCGGTGCCGTTTAGGTATCGTTCAGGGGTGAACGAGACCATCCCCCCGGACTCCGCAGACAGCGGGCTGTTCCACACCCAGGAGGCGGTGGCCGTCCTGGACGGACTGAGCGTCGTTGCCTCCAACGGGTTGGACAATGATGAAGCAGCTCACCGTCTCGGAGAGTTTGGTCGTAACGAACTCGTAGAACGTGGCGGGACAACACCGTGGCGGATCTTTGTCGGCCAGTTCACCGATGTGATGGTCATCGTGCTCATCGTGGCCGCCGTTGTGGCCGCGGCGATCGGCGACGTCAACGATGCTTTGGTCATCCTCGTAATTGTCGTCCTCAACGCAGCGCTCGGGTTTTTCCAAGAGTATCGAGCGGAGCGGGCGATACAAGCGTTGAAGATGCTTGCGGTGCCTTTGGTCCGGGTGCGTCGCAACGGCGAAATCGCTGACGTCCCCGCAGGGGAGATCGTCGTCGGTGACATCGTCCTGTTGGAGGCCGGCTCTGCAGTTCCGGCCGACGGCCGCCTCGTGGAAGCCATAAGTCTTCAGGTTGCCGAAGCTGCGCTGACAGGCGAGTCATACCCGGTTGAGAAATCGACCGGAGCACTCGCCGGGGAGTCACTCAACATCGGTGACCGGCGCAACATGGTCTACATGGGTACCAGCGTCACCCATGGCAAGGGTGCCGCGGTTGTGGTTGGCACCGGGATGCAGACGGAACTAGGCCACATCGCTGACCTACTGCAGACGATTGATCGTTCGACCACACCTCTGCAACGACGTATGGCCCAACTGGGCAAGGGCCTTGCCATTGTGGCCGTTGGCATAGTTACCGTTGTGGTTGTCCTCGGGCTCGCTCGTGGTGAAGAGCTGCGCGAGATGTTCCTGACTGCGATTGCCCTGGCCGTCGCCGCGGTTCCTGAGGGGCTTCCTGCGGTGGTGACTATTGCATTGTCACTGGGTGCGCAGCGGATGTTGAAGCGACATGTGCTGATCCGCAAGTTGCCTGCGGTCGAGACGCTGGGGTCGGTCACCGTGATCTGTTCTGACAAAACCGGCACTATCACCCAGAACAAGATGGTTGCGGCCGAGATTGCGGTGGACGAAGGCGTCAGTGAGTTGGCTGATGTTCGGCTGAGCGGGGATGACGGTCCGACCGCAACATGGCTGACATTGCTGGGAGCGTTGCTGTGCAACGACACCGTGCTTGACCCGATCGGGAACGACCACATCGGTGATCCGACCGAGATCGCACTGGCCGTAGCCGCGGTACACAGTGGTCTTGATGCGGAGAGCATTGGATACGAGTGGCCACGGGTTGCTGAGGCACCGTTCACGTCGGAGCGCAAGCGAATGACAACCGTCCATGAGGTACCCGACGCTTACCGGGATGTGATTGGGTCACCTTTTGTAGCCATGGTGAAGGGTGCACCTGATGGCCTGGTTGATCTGGCAACGGCAGTTTGGATTGGTGCTGGCGCCGTCAACATGACCGAAGAACTCAGGTCGAGTACCCAGCAAACGAATGCCAACCTTGCGGGAGCAGGTCGTCGGGTGCTTGGCGTCGCAATGCGGACTCTTGCGACCGTTCCCAACGACGATGAAATTGAAGGGATGGAGACGGATCTGACGTTGTTAGGCATGATCACCATGGTTGATCCGCCCCGAGAAGAGGTGCCCGCCGCCGTCCGTGCCTGCCGCCGTGCCGGGATCAGGCCGGTGATGATCACCGGCGACCATCCTCTCACTGCACAACGTATTGCAGCCGATGTCGGCATCGACACCGTGGGACGGGTAGTCACGGGCGCCGAACTCAATGATGTCGACGATGCCGAACTTGCGGAACTAGTGGCTGAGGTGTCGGTATACGCCAGGGTCTCGCCAGAGCACAAACTGCGGATCGTGGGCGCCTTGCAGGACCAGGGTGAGGTCGTGGCGATGACGGGGGACGGGGTCAATGACGCCCCGGCTCTGCGTAAGGCGGATATTGGTGTGGCGATGGGAATCACCGGCACTGACGTGTCCAAGGAGGCGGGCGGCATGGTGTTGCTCGACGACAACTTCGCCACAATCGTCAAAGCGGTTCAAGAGGGCCGCACCATCTACGACAACATTCGCAAGTTCATCAAGTACACCATGACCAGCAACAGTGGCGAGATCTACACCATGTTGCTGGCTCCGTTCCTCGGGTTGCCGCTACCGCTGACCGCAATCCAGATTCTGTGGGTGAACCTTGTCACGGACGGTCTCCCCGGTCTGGCGCTGTCTTTCGAGCCATCTGAGTCCAATGTGATGGATCGCGAGCCATATGCTCCTAAGGAGAACATCTTTGGCCGCGGCATGGGCATACACATCTTGTGGGTTGGTCTGCTGATGGGTGTGGTGTCGCTGCTGGCCGGTCTGTTCTACTACGAGGCCGACAATGTCGCCTGGCAGACCATGATCTTCACAGTGCTCACTTTGTCGCAGATGGGTCAGGCAATGTCGGTGCGGTCCGACCGGGAGTCGTTGTTCAAGCTCGGGTTGCGGACGAACAAACCGCTGTTGGGCGCAGTCCTGTTGACGCTGGCGCTGCAGATGCTTGTTGTCTACTGGGGTCCGCTGCAGCGGGTTTTCGGAACCGAGCCACTGTCGGTCCTCGAGTTGGGGATTGCCCTCGGTGCCGCCACCGTCGTCTTCTGGGTGGTCGAGGTGGAGAAGTTCTTCCGGCGCCGACGCACGGCATCCCGCACCGCCTGAAGAATCGACCTTCCAACGGTTCCTGCGTATAACAGCGCGCCCATCCCGCTCTGATCTACGCAGGAACGAAATGCCCGCCCTGATCTGTAGTGTGCCGGCATGGAACGAGACCTCTTTACCGCAGCATTGCATGCAGACGACGAGATAGCCGAGCTCCCTGACGTGGCACCGTCATTGCGCCCAAGTACGACCTTTGAGTACGCCGCCGGCCAGCGAATCTACAGCAGGGCCAGCCACGAGACGACGGAACGTCTTGAGGCCGTCCTTGGTGCTCTGGAAGGCGGGCATTGTGTTGCCTATCCCTCGGGCTCCGCAGCTGTAGCTGCGGTACTCCGTTACCTGAGGCCGGCACGAGTCTCGTTGCCGGGTGACGTCTATCACGGAGTGACCGACTTCGTGAGAAGTGAGGCAGGTCGGGGGGCGTGGGACGTCGTCGATGCTGCCGATCTCGACAATGACGACGTCATGTGGCTAGAAACACCATCGAATCCAAAGTGTCTCATCACCGATCTTGTGGCTGCGGCTAAAGAAGCTAGAGCACGCGGCGTCATTACGGTCGCTGATGCAACCTTTGCCACTCCTGTCCTGCAGCAGACGCTTGGGTGTGGTGTGGACTTCTCGGTGCATGCCACTACCAAGTTCATTGGTGGCCATTCCGACGCCATGGGTGGTGTCGTGTCGACTTGCGATGGTGACGTCGCCAACGCTCTGCGCGAGGCGCGAACGATCGATGGCGCCGTTCCCGGGACACTGGAAACCTGGCTGACGTTGCGGGGTATTCGCACCCTTCCGCTCCGGGTTGCGAGACAGAGCGAGACTGCGCTCGCCGTTGCTCGATTCCTTGAGCAACGTGTGCCACAGGTTTGGTATCCGGGTCTCCAGTCACATCCCGGCCATGAGGTGGCAAAGCGGCAGATGTCCGGTTTTGGGGGAGTGCTCTCGTTTGAGGTTCAGGATGCGGAGACGGCGCTGAAGGTGATCGACCGTCTCGGTGTGTTCACAGATGCAACATCGCTCGGTGGTGTCGAATCGCTCGCCGATTATCGGCGTCGTAGCGACCCCACGGCTCCGCTCGGCCTTATCCGTCTATCGATTGGTCTTGAGAGCGCCACAGCCCTCATAGATGACCTAGCCCAAGCCCTTGGGCCCTGACTCTTAATACCCGCCTATATCGACTGCATAGGCCTCGTAGAGCAGGTCAGCGCCCTGCTGTCGATGACGCGCAAGGTCGACGAGCACCTCCATCACCGATTCGCGAAGGTCGATGCTGACATCGGCTGTTCCGGTGGCCGCCACTTCGATGATGTCATCAATCGACTTGGCCAGTCTGGTGTCCTCGCGCTTGAGATGCTCGGCGGCATTCTGGAGGCGTGGTGCCTGATCGACAACCTGATTGAGGATGCCCGTGGGTGACTGCGCCTCGACTATGTGCTGGTCGAAGGCGGTCTCGAGATTGCGGAGCTGAATAGACAGATCGGCGGCCCACGACTCCATGGCCGCGGGAGCGGCCGCCGCCTCCTCAACCTGGTGCATTGCATCGCCCAGCTGAGAGCGTTGCCGGGCAACGTCTTCAAGTGACTTGTCGGCTGTCATCGGACCCTCCTCCATCGACATATTCATTGTGACGTACAACCCGGGTGTGGTCCAGGGCTATTCCGCTCTAGTCCGACAGTGTGTCGGGAGCTACTTGGCGGCTACCAGCAGGGACGTGAGCCGCTGTCGAGAATCGAGCCGGTCGTATCGATGAATTGCCACTCGTATGAATTCGGACAGAACCGGTCGTTGTGGGTCGGGAGTGCCCGGCTCAGAAAGGCAGCCATCTGGCCGCGGGTGACCGGCTCGGTTGGGCAGAAAGCCGAATTTGACGGCGGATTGCAGCCGTGAGTGATGCCGCTCAGCCTCAACCAGGTGATCGGCTCAGCAAACACTGAGTCAACGCTCACGTCAGAAAAACCAGCCTCTGGCTGAGCCGCGGTGAGGTCGGTAGTGCCGGTCAGCAAAATCAGTGCCGCCGCCAGTAGTGCGGTGAGTGTCCCCATTCTCATTCTCGGTCTATCGGGGTGCAGCGGCCAGAAACGTAGGAGTCTGTCGATAGTCTGCGGTCCATCGCTTCCTCTAAACTTCGGCCTGGCCCTGAGGAGAACGATGTGAATATACGACCTTACGACCCATCAACCGACCTTGAGTCCTTACAGCGCATCTGGCGTGAGGTCGGCTGGATCGATGCCGGTGATGACGACCACGCCGAGGGTCTTCGGATCTTTGCGGAGCAGTACGAGGGCCGCGTCGCTGTGATAGATGGCTCCGCGGAGTGCTACGTGGCCACCGGACTTGGGACTATCCGATACAACACAGAAGATCTTCCGCTCTCGGTCGTCGCCGCAGTGACGACCAGCCATGTGGCCCGTCGCCAAGGTCTCGCCAAGCGGCTGACCGCCCAGTCGA
>JASJHC010000108.1:0-3791 GCA_033791245.1 Acidimicrobiia bacterium
TCCCAAACAACTTAGAACCCCTCACCTGGCGTCGCTACGCTCGCCGTCCTCTCCCGAAGGGAGAGGGAAGAGGGAGGGCATACGTTCCTGCGAGGTCTAAAACATCCCGTATCCCCTCACCCAAAGGGTCTTTCACCCTCCCTTCGGGAGGGTCGGCGCCTGCCCTCTGGGCCGGCCGCCGGGGAGGGACCGCGTTCCTGCCGGGCAATACACCCTCACCGGCATCGCTACGCTCGCCACCTCTCCCGAAGGGAGAGGAAAGAGGGCTAGAAGCCGGCTACGAAGACTTTCGTCAGTTCGCTGAAGTGAGCTATCAGCGGTGGGTAGAAGCCGATGGCGATGACGCCGGCCGCGGTGATGCCAAGAGCCAGCTTCAAGGATGCCGGGATGACGACACTCTTGGCCTCGCCGGACAACACATTTTCGGGTACCGCATCAAACCAGGCGGCCTTGACCACCTTGGAGTAGTAAACGAACGCTATGACCGAGTTCACCACCGCGATGACAGCGAGCACGTTCGTCCAGACGTTGTCAACGCTGATCAGTGAGCTGAACATCACCAGCTTGGCGAACCAACCCGCAAACGGTGGGATGCCTGCCAGCGAGAAGAAGAACACCAGGGTGAGCCCGGCCAGACCAGGGGCGTACTGGTAGAGACCGCCCCAGTCGCTGATCTCGGCGCTGCCGATGCGCTTGGCGCCGGCAATGATCACGGCAAACGCACCGAGGTTCATGAAGGCGTAGATCATCAAGTAGGTGACGGTGGCAAAGAACGCTTCTTCGAGTTGGGCGCCCGTAACCCCGGCCGCAATCGCGGCACCGAACGGAGCAAGGATGAAGCCACCCTGGGCGATCGATGAGTAGCCGAGCATGCGCACGATGTTGGTCTGGCGCAGGGCGGTGAGGTTGCCCAGTGTCATCGAGGCTGCAGCAAGGATCCACAGTGCCGGGCCCCAGATGTGGCGCAGGTCGGCGAATGCCGAGTAGGTGAGAACCAAGAGTCCCACGAACCCCGCCGCCTTGGAGACGACAGACAGATAAGCGGTGACCGGTATAGGAGCACCCTCATAGGTGTCCGGTGTCCAGAAGTGGAACGGGACTGCGGAGATCTTGAAGGCAAAACCGAGCAGTGTGAACAGTACACCGACGTTGAGCAGCGGCAGGTCGCTGAAGCCAGGAGCGCCGAGTTCGGAGCCGACAATCGCTTCGCGGATACCGGTGAAGGTGAGTTCTCCGGTGATGCCGTACACCAGCGACATGCCAAACAGCAGCACCGACGCCGATAGCACCCCAATGATGAAGTACTTGAGCGCCGCCTCGTTCGACTTGGCGTTGCCCTTACGCCAGCCGGCGAGCAGGAAGGTGGGGCCGGTGACGAGTTCGAGTGCCACAAAGATGGTGACGAGCCCTCGGCTTGATGACATCACGACCGCGCCCAGCACCGACGCCAGCATGAGGAAGTAGTACTCCCCCTCCCAGAAACGACCCGACTCCAAGTAGCCGGACGACATGAGCAAGGCGACAAACGCAGCGCCGATGAACAGGCCTTTGAGAACCAATGAGAAGGTGTCGACGGTGTAGGAACCATCGAACATGGTGCGGACGCTGCTCTCGGTACAGAATTCGAGAGAATCGCATAGGCCAAGTGTGAGCAGCGGTACGAACGCGGCGAACAGGCCGACGAGGCCGACGACTGCGGTCCATGCTTTGCGAACCGGGAGGAGGTCTACCACGAGCACGGCCAAGACCGTTGCTGCCAAAAGCAGCTCGGGTAGCAGCGCGTGGTAGTCGAGGATGTTCACCGAGTCAGCCTCCAAAGACCGTTTGAACCATGGCCGTCACTGCGTCGGTTGTTGCCCCGAAAATGATCCGGGGGAAGACACCGATGGCCAGGGTTGCGACTACGAGAGGCACCCAGGCTGCCATCTCGTACTTGTCTACGTCATGGAACTCGTGATCGGCCCACTCGTCTGAGGGTTCGCCGAAGTTGACCCGTTGCAACATCCACAGCAGATAGCCTGCGGCAAGGACAGTGCCAACGGCGCCGATGACCATAAGGGTCCGGAACAGCGTCGTCGAGAGTCCCTCCAGCGGGTTGAAAGCGGCCAGTAGGGCAAGGAACTCGCCCCAGAAACCGGCCAGACCGGGCAGACCAAGCGATGCCATGGCGGTGAAGCCGAGGATGCCACCCATGATCGGCATGAGCTTCTGGTTACCGCCGAGACGAGCCATCTCTCTGGTGTGGTAGCGATGCGACATCGACCCTGCCACAAAGAACAACAGGCCGGTGATGACACCGTGGGCGACCATCCCAATGATTGCGGCGTTGATGCCGATGTCGGTGAGAGTGGAAATACCGAGCATCACAAAACCCATGTGACCGACAGATGAGAAGGCAATGAGCCGCTTCATGTCGGTCTGCGCCAGACAAGCCAGCGATGCGTAGATGATCCCGATGACAGCCAGGATGGCGATGACCGGCGCCCAATTCTGCGCCTGCTCGGGCATGATCGGGATAGCGATCCTGATGAAGGCGTATGTACCCAACTTCAGCAAGATGGCGGCCAGCAACACGGACCCGACGGTTGGTGCCGCGGTGTGGGCATCAGGAAGCCAGGTGTGGAACGGGAACATCGGAACCTTGACGGCAAACCCGAGGAACAGGGCCGCAAAGACCCACACGGCAAGGTTGCCGAGGGCGGCTTCGGCTGCTCCCCCGGCGGCCAGCTCTTGCATGTTGAAGGTTTCCAAACCGCTCTGGAAGTAGAGCGTCAGGAAACCAAGCAGCATGAACGCAGACCCAAACAGCGTGAACAGGAAGAACTTGATGCTGGCGTAGAGCCGCATCTCAGTCTCGATCCCGATGACCGGGACCCGGATCTTGTTGCGATCTCCCCAGATGCCGATCATGAAGTACATCGGCAACAGCACGAGCTCAAAGAACACGAAGAACAGGATCAGGTCGAGGGCGACGAAGGTCCCGTTCATCCCGGTGGCGAGCACCAAGATGAGTGCAGAGAAGATCTTCGGGTTATGCGGCTCCGGCCAGTGGTTCCATGAGTAGATGATGGCCAGGACCGTCATGAACCCAGAGAGCACCAGCAGTGGCAAGCTGATCCCGTCGATGCCGATTGTGTAATTCGAATTGATGGCGCCGATCCAGGTGAGGTCCGAGCGGGTACCAAACTGGGTTGCTGCGGCGTCGCCGTAATCGAATTGGAATGCGACAATGACAGACAGGACAAACGAGACACCTGCAAATAGCAGTGCCGTCCACTTCTGAGCTTCTTCCTGCGCCTTCGGTACTGCCAACACAACCGCCGCTCCGGCTAGTGGCAAGAAGACGATCAGGGTCAAAGCCCAACCGTTTTCAAACGAACTCATGTGTACTCGTGTCCTCCTGTCAGAAAATGATGAACCCGGCGACAAGGACAACAGTCCCCGCCACGATCAGAAATACGTACTGCTGGATGCGTCCGGTTTGTAGCAACCGAAGCACGCCGCCGGTCCCGCCGGCAGCCGCCGCCGAGGCGTTGATCGCCCCGTCGACACCCTTTTGATCGAACCAGTAGACAACCGTGCCAAGCTTGACTGCGAGCACGCCCGCACCGTTGACGACAAGGTCGATTACGTGTCCGTTGAACCAGTCAATGGCCCGGGCCACCGGTCCGCGTAGCGGCCGGACGATCCCGTCCATGTAGAAATCATCGATGTAGTACTTGTGCTCGAGCAACGGATAAAGCACGGGGATACGGAACTTGTCCCGCTCTTGTTGAGTTTCCTTGTCCGCA
>JASJHC010000109.1:0-7372 GCA_033791245.1 Acidimicrobiia bacterium
TTGTTTGTGCTTCACCCTTTTCCCCCTCACCGTGCCCTCCTCGGTTGGGGGGGGGGGGGGGCCCCACCCCCCCCCCACCAGTCGTTGGTTTAGATCAACCGCCCAGGCTTCCTACTGGAAGGCTGCCGCAACGTGACTCAAAGTCACCCTCGAGCAGACACGGGGGCTCAGGTCGCACGCTTGCGACGTTCTCGTAGTACTTGAACTCCGGATCATCTACGTTCAACAGAGTCACGACGTACATGTCCTGCAGGGCCACGTGGTCCTCGGGACGGATCTCGATGAGACCCTTCGGGCCTTCGAAGCTCAGGCCTTCCAAAGCTGCCTTCAGCGAGTCAGCATCTGCTGCGCCGCTAGTTGCCTTGAGAGCCTCGACAACCATGATCGCTGCGTTCATACCATCGGCATCGAACAAGTCTGGAAACGTCTCGAAGTTGGCCGCTACCTGTTCGACGAGGTAGTCGTTGATCGAGTTGCTGGCTGCCGTGTAGTGATACAGCATGACCGAGGTCGTCCCAATCGCGTTCGCAAAGAACGCCGGCATCACGATGTTGTCGACAAACGGCGAGCCAAGAACGGTGTCGTCGTCGATTACGCCAAGGTCGATAGCAGACTGGAGCAATGGCACAAAGCCACCGCCGGCCCATGTCACCAGAAGCGCCTCGGCAGCGGTGTCAGCCAACGGTGTCATGTATGACGTGAAGTCGGTCGTGTCCGCAGGTGCAAACACATCCTCAGCAACGAATTCGCCACCGTAGAACGTGCAAGCGTCCTTGTAGCCGGCAGCCCCGCCATAGCCGAACGAGTAGTCAGGGGCGATCTGCACGAAGGTCGTGTAGCCGTTTCCGTTGACGAACTGGTCACAGAGCGCCATTGCGTCCTGATAGTTGGTGCGGCTTGCCCGGAACGTGTTCGGATCAAAGTCCTTGCCAGTGATGTCGGTGGCCGCCGCCGGGGCTGCGATCAGGATGACATCATTGTCGCGGGCAATACCCTGCAGTGTTGCAGTCACACCCGAGCTCACCGAACCGATGATTATCTCGGCGCCGTTGACCTCGACCAGTTCGCGAGCCGCCGTTGCGCTCAGCTCGGCGTTGCTCTGATCGTCCTTAAAGATCACGTTGATTTCGCAGTCATCGACCATGTAAGTCTGCTCGAGTCCGGTTTGGACCTCACCACCCGTGGCATATGCAAAGCCGATTGGCACACCACGGTTGATGTGCGCACCGTAGATCGCCAGCGCACCGGTCAGGTCGGTGATGACGCCAACGGTTATGGGCTCGTCACAGCTGATACCGCTCATTGCCTCGGTCGTCTCGGTGGGTGCCGCTGTTGTCTCTGCAGGTGCCGCCGTTGTCTCTGCAGGTGCCGCCGTTGTCTCCGCAGGCGCTGCCGTTGTCTCGTCTGACTCGCTGTCGCCACATGCGGCAGCAAGAAGAGCGAACACCACAAGCAGCATCAGCAGTTTGGTTGCTTTCCTCATTCAGTTTCCTCCTCGTTTCCTTTTCTGGTTATCCGTCGGCCATGTGCTCATGGAACACACTGTCGAACTCTTCTGGTTTCTCGATGAAAGGCACATGCCCACAGTCGTCGATGACCACTTCCTCGTAGGTGCCACCCGCCGCCGCATAGCTGTCGAGCACAGAACGTATCTGGCCCAGCATCGGCTGCGACGGGTAGGCATCAGCACCTGGGTATCCGGGGACGAGCCCCATTGGACCCCAAGTGCCGGGATCTGATGCGGCGTTGTCGGAGACCGCAAGGTCTTGCGCACCACGTACCCACAGCACCGCCGGCTTGGGTGAGGCGTCCGCCAGGCGGGTCGGGTCAAGTGCGTACTTGGGCGACAGGGCGTTGTTGACACCGAGCGCACCCGGAGCGACAAAGGGCCAATTGGACGACAGCACCTTGTCACCCGGATAGGCATCCTCTCCGATATGGACCTGGAGCAGGCTGTCCACAAACGCATCCTCACGGGCGGGAATCAAGGGGGGTTTCCATACGAGCGCCCGCAAAGCTGCTCGCGGAGAGAACATCGAATCGGTGCTCGTATCACCCGCGGCGATGAGCCGGACCAACTCTGGGTTGATCAGACCGCCACCGGACCCCGCAAAGTCGTCATTGGTAGGTGTTCCCGAGGCATCACGAGTACCTCCAAAACCATACGGCGACCCCGGATCGACTTGGGTAACCGAGAGTATTCGCTCTGCATGGTCGGCGATCATCCACCACACGATCACGCCACCGAGAGAGTTGCCGACAAGGTGGAACTTGTCATGACCCAGATAGTCCATCAATGCGATGGCATCGTCGACAAAATCGCCCATTCCCCGGGTCGCATCGACCTTGGCGGTGGGGTCGGCCTCGCCAAATCCACGCTGGTCGGGGGCCACCGCTAGGTAGGTGGCGGGCAACCGGACCATGGTCTCTTCCCACCACGTTGCCGAGGAAAGATTGCCGTGCAGGAACAAGACCGGGACTCCATCTGGCGACCCAGACGCCAAGACCTTCGTGGTAATCCGCTCCGTTGTGACTGTGGTGGCGGTGACGCCACCGATGGTGGGAATGCTCATGATGACTCCTGTCCTACAAGCAGCTTCTTGTCGATCTTGCCGATGGCTGTTTTAGGGATTTCGGGCATGACGACAACCGACCGGGGGATCTTGTACTTGGCCAGGCGCTCTCCGAGGAAGCCAAGAAACGCGTCATGTGAGAAGTCGACACCGCTCGCCAGCACCAGGACAGCCTTGCCCACCTCGCCCCACACGTCGTGGGGAACACCAACCAGAGCTGCCTCAGCAATGCCTGGGTAGGCCAGCATCACCGACTCGACCTCAGCTGGGTATACATTCTCGCCGCCTGAGATAAACATCTCCTTGGACCGACCCTTAATGGTGAAGAAGCCTTCATCATCCTTGACAGCAAGGTCGCCGGTCCACAGCCACCCATCCTTGATCGTCTCGGCGGTTGCTTCTGGACGACGCCAGTAGCCCGGGGTTACGTGAGCGCCACGGATGAGCAGCTCACCGGCCTCGCCGGATCCAACCTCGGTGCCCTCTCCATCAACGATCTTCATGTCAATGTGGAAGATCGGAAATCCAACCGATGTTGTCTTGTCCGCAACCCGGTCGGCGGGGAGCCAGAAGTTGTTGCCTGCCGCTTCGGTGAGCCCGTAGCCCATCTTGAAGTCGACGCCTCGATCCCAGAACTTCTGCATCACGGGCAGGGGACATGGTGCACCGCCGGAGATGACCAGTTCGAGCTTGGAGAAATCGGCGCCATCCCAGCGCGGATGCGATTGCAGCAGCTGATACATCGTCGGAACCGCCACATAATGGGTGATGCCGCCCCGCTCTACCAGATCGAACGACTCATCGAGATCGAAGCCGTCACAGAGAATGGTGGTACCCCCAACGTGGACAAGCGGCACCATGAAGATGTTCGGGCCTCCGATGTGAAAGATCGGCAACTGAAGCGGTGCACTGTGATTGGCGGTGATCCCCCAAGATGTGATCGTGTTCACCGAATTCCAGGTGACATTGCCGTGGGTGAGGATCGCCCCTTTGGGAAGCCCAGTCGTGCCACCCGTGTAATAGATGCCCCAGATGTCATCCATATCGAGGTCTGGCCGGGAGTCGAGCACGACGTTCATCTGGTCACGGTCGCTGAAGACGGCATCGCCCTGTTGAGGATCGCCAAGAGTCACAACATGCTGGACCGTTGCGAGATCGGACCGCATCTCTGCGACCTGGTCGGCCCAGTCTTCGCTGTAGACAAGGACCTTGGGCTCGGCATCCGCGATGACCTGGCGCAGCTCGTGGACCGTGAGGCGCCAGTTGAGGTTGTGGAGGATGAACCCGATCTTGCCTGCCGCCCAGAACAAGTCGAGGTATTCGGGACAGTTGGATGCGTACACCGAGACCCGGTCGCCCTTTGCGACGCCGAGCGATCGCAGATAATTGGCAGTGCGGTTAACCCTGGCGTTCCACTGGGCGAACGTGATCTCGGGCCCGCCGAGCCGTTCGACAAGGGCAACACGATCGGGGGTGAGCTCAGCACGCTTTTGCAGCCAGTCCGTCACGTACGTTGAAGTCTGCGGGTACGTCATGAGGCCGGCCCCCATTGGACGACACCAGCGCCCCAGACATACCCGATGCCCGCTCCGATGATCACCATGAGATCACCGGGCTGCAGACTGCCGGTCCTCTCCCCTTCGATGATCGAGATGATCGAGTCCTGTTCTCCGATATGACCTATGTTGCCGAGATAGACCGACTTGTCCTCTGCGATGTTCAGGAGCTCCCGAATCTGTTGGAAAGCCGAAGGCTTGACCAGCAGCATGTTGAGGAAGTCAAGATCGTCCCTTGTATATGGCGACCCATCTCTCCTGGTTCCCGACTTGCGGAGGGCCTCATCGATACAGAACAACCAGTTGTCGATGCTGACGTCATTGAGACGGTTCTTCATCGCCTCCGGCTCAACCAGATCGAACTTGAATAGTCCCTCTGCTACTGCCTCGTTGCTGGGGTGCTTGATGGTGCCGCTGGCGGGCACGATGACGTGTCGACTCATCGAACCGTCCGACATGAGGTGGGTCCCCAGCACATGGTTTACCGGCCAACCACGCTTCACGATCATGGCGCCTGCGCCTGCACCGATGTTGAACAAGAAACTGGTGCGCAGGTTGGTGAAGTCAATGAAGTCGGCGATGGTGTAGCCGCCGGCAATCATGACGGTGTTGATGCTGGAATCGTCCCGCATCAACGAACGAGCCAGCTTCATCGCTGCAATTGTCGTTGCGCATCGCATGTGCATATCCATGCCCCATGCATTGGTTGCACCGATTTCCTCGGCCAGATCGATGCCCGCAGTCCACAGGGCATACTCCTTCCACTCTTCGGTGGTGCAGAGCAGCACGTCGATCTCTTTGGGGTCGATCCCGGCCTTCTCGATCGCCTGGTTTGCGGCCTTGGCCGCCATCATGTTGGGGTGTACACCCGGTGTTGTGATGTGTTTCTGGGTAATCCCCAGCTTCTCTTTCACCACCAACAATGGGAGCCCGCTTGCCTCGGAGATCTCCTCGGCGGTCATCATCGTTTCCGGCAAGTACATGCCGGTGGAGACGATGCCCATCACGAAATCGTCGTTCACGCTTTCCCTCCCCGGGGTCGAAGTGCGCAAGAAATAAAGGTCATGATCTCTTCGAAGACATCGTCTGGTGGCAGCTGGTCGAGCAGGAGCACCCAACGCCCCCCAACGAACTCTGAGATACCCATGAGGATCCAGGCTGTTGTCTCTGCTGATATGGCGCTGCTTATCTCGCCGTCGTCCTGGGCTTGCTGCAGGCCAGCTATGTATCCCTCAGCAAGTTTGTTGTAGTGCCACTGGTAGGCCTCAGGGGCAACAAACTGCGATTCGCGCACCACTCGGTAGAGAGGCTTGTGACGCACGACGTAGTCAAAGAACGTACGGAAACCTATCCGCTCTGCGGTGAGACGATCCGGCGCTTCGTCGATTGCCTGAGAAAGTGCCCGACGCAGATCGCTATTGAGTTGGTGGACCAACTCAATGAACGCCGCTTTCTTGTCGGGGAAGTAGACGTAGAAGGTGCCTTGAGCAACTCCGGCACGGCGAGTGATTTCAGAGATAGAGGCGCGGTCATAGCTGAGCTCGCCAAAGACCTCTTCCGCTGCCGCCAGGATCGCTTGCCTTGTGGCGCGTCCCTTGGCAGTCGGTGGCGCGGTAGCGCCGGTCACGACCGTGTCGGCCATCCCGCCTCCCTCCGGTTCGAGTTACACCCGAAAACTGAATACTGAATCAGTATTCAGTTTTCATAGTACGACGAGCGAGCCGCTGAGGGCAACTGGTTTCTTGGTGAGCGAAGAACGAGGACACCCCAGGGGCATCCTCGTTTC
Source organism: Acidimicrobiia bacterium (assembly GCA_033791245.1). GTDB lineage: Bacteria > Actinomycetota > Acidimicrobiia > Spongiisociales > UBA5794 > JAAETI01. The sequence continues at coordinate 5,916 of JASJHC010000109.1, forward strand.
GTGATATATGTGGAGCCCGGCGGGCCTAAGGCCAACTCACGACCCCATCGAGATCGGGTATCGAGCGGAGGAATCGGGCTATCCCCCCCACCGGAGCAGGGAAGGTCGTGACTCCACCCGATGCGATGTCCACCACTGTGGCGTACGGATACACGGCGCCTTCCTCGACCAGGTTGATCAGCACGTACCCGTCCCCAAGGTCCAACGAATCGATGCCAGCAACGGCGGGGACCTCGGGCAGGGTGGCGCTCATGATGAGGTCGCCGGTGGACACATTCCGAACCTCGATCTCCGGAATCGTTGGAAACCCACCGGCGTTGGGGGCGAGACGCCCAAGCGCTACGGCGCTGCCATCCGGAGAAAGGTCTGCGTACCAGAAGCAGTCGAAGGGGACACAGTCGAAACCACCATCGGGAATTGAGTTGGCAGGAGAATCGAAAACGGTTCCTCCGAGATCGGTGAAGACAAGGAAGAAGTACGCCTCGCCGGAACCGTTCCTGACAATCGCGTTTCCGCCAACCGAGATCGGTGAGGCCCCAGACTCCCAACCACCGACAACACTGACTTCCTCGACCGACTTGGCGTCAACATCAAACCGTCGCAACGTCTGTTCTGCGGTATCGGGCAAGTCGCCAGAGCGACGGGTGTAGTAAACCTGGACAGTCTCACCCTCGGCCGCGACATCCTCGAGTTTCAGGCCCTGATCCGCCGCCGGCACCAACAGCTCCTGCAGAGTTGCAGCACCCTGCGGTATCCAGTAGACGATGGAATCATTGCCGAGATAGAACCACGGGCTGCGATGAGGTTGGACAACCAGACCACCCCTGGTGTCGTCGATGGCAAAATCAATGATCCCGCCGACCGCCGCCGAATCGACATCGATGACCTGCGAGACGACACCATCAAGGGTGGCTACGAAGACGCCGTCTTCATTCGTAATCAACACCGAACCTGCCGGTGGCAACGACACCGGTGGCTCGATTGTCGTCGTCGGAGCGAGTGTGGTCGTGGTGGTTGGCCCCGCAGTTGTGGTCGTGGCGACCGGGGAGGCCGAGGTGGTCGTTTCAGCTTCTGCGGGAGCGGTAGTCGTTGGCTCCTCCGTCGCATCGCCACCGCAGGCGGCGACCAGAAACGCAAACATGCCAAGAACAACTATCAATCTACGGTTTCGCAGCATTCGCTCCTCCAGAGTTGTCTACAAGACCCATCATGACGCCGGCAAATACAACCAAATGGTTGAGCCATCTTCTGGCGACACGCTATCTCGAGCGGACCCAGTTGACGATTCGCTTGGTGGCCTCGGTGATATCGGCGGTCGATTCCGAATAGGACAGACGGATGTAGCGGTGCCCAGCGACAGGGTCAAAGTCAATCCCGGGTGTGCAAGCGACCCCGAGCTCGTCGAGCCAGATCTGACAAAGTGCCTGGCTGTCGTTCGTCAGGTGTGACACATCGAT
>JASJHC010000110.1:0-7599 GCA_033791245.1 Acidimicrobiia bacterium
AGTTTTGTACCTACTCGGTATCCAGTTGGCCGCGGCAGAATCGGGAAGGCGCTACGTCGGTTGCAGAGCAAGGGCATGCGACAACGTCTGCACCATAAGAAGCTGGCCGCGGCGGTACGGGCCACCAACCCTGACATCATCTATGCCACGTCCGAGGCTGCGGTTCCGGTCGCTGCTGCGGCTGCAGAGGGAACATCCGCCACGATTGTCCGTGACCCGAGGTGGCCCAACGCCGGGCCGCGCGATCTTGTTGATCTTGCACCGCATCACCCCGAATTCAGCGTGTCGCCTGCCGGTCCCGGCGGCCCGTATCTGACTCCTGCAGGCGTCCATGCGCCGTATGCCCCAGAACCGGATCGTCATCGTCACGTCCGGGTCGCCATGTGCTACCGCAAGACGGACACCAATCCCGGCAAGTACCTCGAGTCCGCCATGTTGCGTGCCGGTATCAAAGTGGATCTGCACACAGACGAGATCGATTGGAAGACCATTCCTGCCGATACGAACGCGGTGTTATTCGTCGAGGGACCTTATCCGGCACTCACCGTAAAGGGATCAAACCCGGGGATCCCTGTCATCTTCTGGGTCCACCACGGCGAGCACCACGTCCCAACCAATCTGCGTCTTGTCGAGCACTACGGCGCTCATGCCGTGTTGCTGGCACACTCCTGGCACCTGGCACATCGATTCCCCGTCCCAGTGCACCGGTTCACGTTCGGAGTAGCTCCGGAGTTGGTAAAGGCGGCAACGCCATGGGCAGATCGGAAGTACCAGGCATCGATGGTTGGCGGTCAGTTGCGGCGTAAAGGTGGGACGTACGCACGCCGCCAACAGCTCGTGGACGAACTCGAAGAGGCATTTGGCAAGAAGAACACTGCGTTTGTCTCGGACGTGTCGGCACAAGAGATGGCCGACATATATGCGGATGCGAAGGTCATCATCAACGAGGGTGGGACTCGCCACTACCCAATCACAATGCGGGTTCTCGAGGCGATCGGATCGGGAGCCATCCTTGTAACAGATGATCTTCCCGGAACGGATCTCATTGTTGACCGTAAGCACTACTTCGTCCTTGAAGAAGATACCGCGGCGCAGGTCAAAGGCCTGGTTTCTCAACCAGAGAAGATGGCGACCATTGCAGCAGAGGCGCTCAAATCTGCGATGGGCCTGCACACCTATGACCACAACGTGGATGATCTTGTCGAGATAATCGGTGGGATCGAGGCACCGATTGCCGCCCCGACGGCGAGTTCGTTGAGTGCCATTGCCTCATTGATCGACAAGGATGTCGAGGTCCAACGTCTTGCCCAATTCGGCCTACCCGATTTGGCCGAAGAGCTTTCAAGCCGCGAAATATGGGACGGTGACGAGAAGATCGCCCGTCTCAACCCGGACACCATGGAGGCTGTCGCCATTGGACCCGACGGGACTAGGCATCTCAACCGTGCCCTACAGGCAGCGCGTCGGTACATTTATGCGGCAGGTGATCTCGAGGCAATCGAGCATTACGTCGCACGTGAGCTTCCCGATGCGACATGCTCGCGGCACGGCGATCTCCTCCGGGTCGACCTGAACGCTGAGTCCTACAGGGTTCTTGCTCACGAGCGTACGATCACCACGTGACCGGGTATCAAAAACAATGAGTTGGCATATCGCTCCTGAGAACGACTATCGCGGGGTCGCCTCGCTGCCGGCCGGCCCCGAACCACAAGTCGCTGTTGTCATTCCCGTGTACAACCGCATCGATCTGCTCGTGAACACCCTCAGCGCCCTCGTGGCCCAGACCTATGGGCCGATGAAAGTGATTGTCGCCGACGACGGATCGGACGACGACGTGAGCACAGCGGTAGCAGCCATTGCGGACCGTCTCGATGTGACCCTCGTTCGTCAAGAACATGTTGGCTACGGAGCCGGCAGAGCTCGAAATCTGGGGGCACAACACTCCGCTGCCGACGTTCTGGTCTTTATCGACGCCGACTGTATTCCGGATCCGGATTTGGTCAGACGACATGCGCAATGGCACCGGCACGCAGACAATCTGGTCGTGATTGGCTCTAGGCAGCATCTCGATACATCGGCGGTAGATAGCGATGATCTCATCAGCGGAGAGGCCGGTCTTCGCCAGCGGGTGGCTGACTCGGCTCCGGACGGATCCGCACTGGTTCCGGACGACTTTCGTCGGGTCTTTTACCGCCGCACCGCCGGGCTTCGCCTTGGCGATGAGGCATTCCGCTCTCTTGTATCGTCCAACTTCTCGGTGCGGGCAGATCTGTTCCTCGAGACCGGAGGTTTTGCGGAGGACTTTGACCGGTGGGGGGGAGAAGACACCGAGTTGGGTTGGAGGCTTTTCAACGCAGGCTGCGTCTTTGTCCCCGAAAACGATGCCGTGATTTTTCACCAGACGCAACAAGACGAGGGTGATTCGGCAGATTGGCGACAACAGGCCAGGACCGCAAACGACGGATTGATTCAGGCGAAGATCCCGCATCGGTTCTACAGAAAATCGGAGCGAGGCTACATCTACGAGGTGCCCAAGGTCAGTTGGATTGTCACTCCCACCGTCTCGAAACGGGCCGCTGACCTGTGGGCCCAGTTGCTCAAACAAAGCTTCACAGACTTTGAGGCGGTCTTTCTCGGCGGTTCCCCTGATGTCGATGCGCTTGGCGAGATGCTCGCCGGTGATCCGCGGATCACGGTGGTCCCGCCTGCTCAGGACGCGGCCACCCAGTTTGGCGACGCTATCCGGGCAACTCGCGGCGAATATCTGGCACTGCTCCACGGGTGGGCTTCGCTTGATCATCGGCTGCTTGGTCGCGCCGTTCGACGTCTCGACTCCAACCCGCGCACATCTGTTGTGCGTAGTGGCTACCAGGTGGTTACCGGTGAAGGCGCGACAGTCTTCGTCTATGACGAAGCCGTTGCCGATCTTGATGCGGAATGGGGGACGGACGGGTTGCCGGTCTTTGCGATTACCCGCCGCCGAGAATGGGCAAAGGCTCTCGCGACTGCTTCGACACCTGCGGAGTTATGGGCGAAGGTTCAAGGCCTGTCAGACGTCAAGGCTCTCCGCGATGGCTTGGTTGCGCTGCCTGCGCTCAGTCCTTCTGCCGAGCTGCCGGAGGAATTTCCGGGAATAACGGGGGAGCGCACTCAATTCTTTGACGACATCACCAAGGGTGGCGCCAAGCGCAAGGCCACTGCGCTGGCTCGTTTTGCGACCTCGCGGGCGCAGCGCAAACCGTACCGCGCCGTAGGCCTCGACACCCGAGCCACCGCAGGTCTGCCGCCCCATGAACCGGGTGACGGGGTCCCCGGTGTGTCCTACATCGGCTGGTTGGGTCGCCAGAACTTCGGCGACGAGATCATGCTGCAAGCCGTTCAGGATCTGCTGCCGGATGCTCGCATCGGCTACGAGGCACCGTCGCCAAGGCTCCTGCTGCTCGGCGGCGGAACCTTGATCAACAGGCATACCTATCTGGAGGCGTTGCGACGCCATGACAGCCCCCGCGTGGAGCGGGTTGTCTTTGGCACCGGTGTTGCCGACCCCGACTACTGGGGTCTTACGGAGTCGGTCGATCAGTGGCTCGACTTCCTCGATTCCTGCTTGTACGTTGGCATCAGAGGCCCAAGATCTGAGAGCATTCTTCGCAACTGGGGATACCAGGGTGAGCTTGAAATTCTCGGCGACCCCGGGCTCTCAGTGAGCGCAGCGGACCCGGTATCTCGTGACGAGTCGCTTGTGGTGATCAGTCCTGCCTATACCAACGGAGAGTTGTGGGGGGAGAGTGATGAGCGGGTGTTCTCGGCTATGGGGGACTTTGTCACCTCACTACGCCGTGAAGGACGGAAGGTTGCGTATTTGTCCTGCTACCCCGGCGATGATCGCTTCATCATGGGCATCATGCGTTCCTCCGGCTCGGTAGATGCCGAATACGTTGCGGCATATGCAGACCACGCAGCGGGAGTCGGGTTGCTAGCCAAGGCTGGAGTGGTTGTGGCGGAGCGTCTCCATGCGGCAGTCGTGGCAGCTGCTGTCGGAACACCGTTTGTCGGCGTCGAGTATCGCCCGAAGATTCGCGATTTTGCGCGGTCGGTCGATCAGCAGGACCTGGTGATCCGAAGCGATGAGATAACCGCGGCAAAGTTGGCAGAACTTGTGGCGCAGGCCTCAGACAGCGAATCGCAGAAGCGGTTGCTGGCATCTGTAGGGACGTACCGGGATAGGCAGAAGAACGCGGCTGCCCGGCTCGCCCAGATCCTGCACGAATAGTCCTTCTTTGCCGCCGGACCCAACTAGGGTCCGAAATCATGCGAACACTCTCAGCAACAGCTCTAGCCGCCGCACTGGTTTTTTCGATGCTTGGTTCTGCCCTTGCCGATCTCCAACCGGGCGGGACGTTTATCGACGACAACGACAACGTGCACGAAGGTTTCATCGAAGCCATCGCCTCTGCAGGGATTACCCAGGGCTGCAACCCACCGCTCAACAACGAGTATTGCCCCTCCAGCCCGGTTACCCGCGGCCAGATGGCGGCATTCCTGGTGAGAGCGCTTGACCTCACCGACGACGGCGGAGTTGATCGCTTCACCGATGACAACGATTCGATATTCGAGTCAGACATCAACAAGCTGGCAACAGCAGGGATCACCAAAGGCTGCAACCCGCCCGACAACACCGAATTCTGCCCCAACGCAAGCGTTACCCGACAGCAGATGGCAGCATTCTTGGTGCGGGCGTACGGCTTCAACGAAGCCGGCACCACCAACAATTTAATAGACGACGACGGCTCTATTTTCGAGACCGATATCAACAACCTCGCCGCAGCAGGCGTTAGCAAGGGCTGCAACCCTCCTGACAACAACCTGTACTGCCCCCACCAGAACGTCCGGCGTGATGAGATGGCAAGCTTTCTCGGTAGGGCAGAGGGCCTGACCCCGATAGTGCCGCCACCTCCAAACGCTCCAGAGATTGAAGTCGTTGCCAGCGGACTCGACAATCCTCTGTTTGCGACATCCCCGGCCGGAGATGATCGGCTGTTCGTCGTAGAGAAGTCTGGGTACATCCGGATCCTCAAAAACGATATCCTTGTTGCTCAGCCCTTCCTCGACATCCACGGCCTTGTTTCGTCTGGTTCTGAGCAGGGTCTGCTTGGAATGGCCTTCCACCCCAGCTATTCCAGCAACGGGCTCTTCTATGTTTCGTTCACCGACGATGCCGGTGATTCCCGAGTCGTGGAATACGAAGCGTCGTCCAATCCTGATCTTGCGGACGCGACCAGCGCACGCGACGTCATCGATGTGAACCAGCCGTACACCAATCACAACGGCGGCATGGTCGCCTTCGACCCAGACGGGTTTTTGATGCTCTCGCTTGGTGATGGCGGCGGGGGCGGCGATCCCGACGAAAACGGCCAGAAGACCACTACGTTGCTTGGATCGTTGCTCCGCATCGACGTCGATGGTGATGACTACCCGGGTGACTCGGCGCGCAACTATGCGATTCCGGCTGGCAACCCGTTTGCCGCGGGCTCCGGTGCCGACGAAATATGGGCTTACGGGCTCCGCAATCCATGGCGTTTTTCGATCGATGAAGTTACAGGATTGCTCTACATTGGAGACGTTGGCCAGGGTCTCTGGGAGGAAGTTGACGTAGAACCGGTCGCAACGGCAGGGCTCAACTACGGCTGGAATTCCTACGAGGGCAACCACTGCTACGACACCGACGACGGGTGTGTGACGGCGGGGAAGACGTTCCCTGCCTTCGAGTACTCCCACGCCGCCGGTGGTTGCTCGATTACGGGCGGATATGTATATCGGGGCGATGAGTTCCCCGAACTCATCGGTCACTATTTCTTTGCGGATTACTGCCGGGGTGAGCTGCGCAGCTTCCTTTATCAGGGTGGGAATGTGACTGCGGAACGTAACTGGACCAGTGTCCTGGGGCCGGTCGGCAACGTGCTCGGTTTTGGTACAGACAACAGCCAGCGTCTCTACATTCTCAATTCTGCTGGCGAGTTGCTGCGACTAGCTCCAACCAGTTGATGGCTACAGCCCACACCGTGCTCACCGTCCGCAGCCGGATGCGGGCGGTCGGCACCGCGCTCCTATTGGTGATGGCGGTAGCGGCTTTGTCGCAAGACTCGGCCTGCGCCGCGGTCGGTGAGGGGTTTGCGGTACCCGCAACCAGCGAGTCGTGGGGATGTGGCCAGCCATCAACCAATGGCAGCTATGCAACCCGGACAGGATCTCTCCCCAATAGTGAACAAATCGGTGGAATCCGCGCCGACTTGTTGGGCCGGTCGATAGGTGAAGTAAGAGACTCGCTGGTGTATTGGACGGTCCCGATGTCGGGTGGCTATCAGATACTCATGCATGAGCGGGTTATCCCGGCGCTCAACCAGGTGTCCGTCAACCTTGCTGCGGAGCAGGCGAAGGGCAACTACTACACGGTGAAACCAAGTCAGACGTATGGATTCTCGGCGCGAACGATTGGCGGTCGCTATCAGGTGTCGCTGCACGGGCACGGCGTAGCCCTTGACATCAACACACTGTCCAATCCGTATCGGGGCGACAACGTGCTCATCACCAACATGCCCGACTGGTTCGTCAAGGCATGGACCGATGCAGGATTTTGCTGGGGAGGTGCTTGGAACACGATCAAAGACCCCCAGCACTTCTCCTGGATGGGTCCGGCGGCGACCCCCGGCTACGGAGCTACCTCTGCGGCTTACCCCGTACACACCGCGGCGGCGGGTTTCACTGATGAAGTGCTGGTAGCCGACACGGAATTCGGCCCGATCAAAGACGAGTACGAATACATACTGGGCGATGGCGACGGAGATGGCCTTGCCGATGTATTCCAGCTGGTTCCGCGCGACAACGGCACCAGGCTCGAATACTCACAAACTGACCGGAAGCACGATTGGTGTGCGATTGGACGCGACCATGCTCTCGATGTCGACGTCGCCGGCAGAACCGTCCTGCTCGGCGACTACTCGCGAGTGGGACGAAACGATATGTGGGCGCTCGACACCACATGGCCGAATCTATCGATTGAGATCTCTTTAAAGCCAACCAGTTTCGAGGAGTCGATCAACATTCCGACTCTCATTCCTGTTGATGGCAACGAGACCTTCTTGCTCGGCGATCACGATGGCGATGGGTATGTCGACCTGTATGTGATCCGCCGCGACACTGCCACGACTGTGGTTGAAGTGTTCGATGGGTCCGACAGTTTCGTCACCAAATTGGTATCGGTTGACACCGGGTTGGGCGATACCAGCGGCAGCCATCTCACCCTCGGAGACACGGATCTCGACGAGTTGCCGGACCTCTTTGTCATAACTTCACACAGCGGAGGAACGCTGGTCGAGGTGCTTGGCAATGGCTATCAAACCGTCACCAATACCTACTCGCTTGATGTGACGGGGACCTTTCTTGACGTCCTCGTCAATGATTACGACGGTGATGGCAGAGGCGACCTCTGGTTGTGGGACACGACGGGAACGCTCACGGTTCGGCTTGGCAACACTCGTCTCCCTGGTGCGACCGTTACCTTTTGGCACAACAGCCCCAACTGGGAATGCCATCCGGATTCCA
>JASJHC010000111.1:0-12228 GCA_033791245.1 Acidimicrobiia bacterium
GAATTGACTGCGGCCGTCCACGTAGTGGCATCCCAGCCACCCGCTGTTCCGTGACATGCCACACAGCGAACCTCAAAGATTGGTAGGACATCGAGGGTGTAGCTCGGGGCCCCTGTCCCACCTGGGCTGCCAAACGATCGGATGTGCCTTACCAATCCTTCGATCTGGGTCTGAGTGAGAACGTCGCCCCATGCAATCATTGCCGTCGCCGGGTGACCCAAGTTGATGCTGTCGAACAGCTGCTGGTCCGACATTGCCTCCTGCAGAGCCAGGTTGGCGAACGCTGGACCCACTCCCCCTTCACCAGCATCGCCGTGACACTGGGCACACAGCTGCGGGTAGAGAAACTCGGCGCTGTCGGATAAGGCCGCCGATGAAACTGCAGCATCCAGCTGGACAGGAGGATCGTCCTCCCAACCCCTCATATGAGCAACAAGCGCATCTACCTGCTCTGCCTGCAGGGGACCGCCGTGCGCTACTTCAAACGCGGCCATTCCGAACTCGGGAAGACCGGCAGCAATAACCTCCCTAATCGTCTCATCGGTCCGGCTTGCCAGGTACTCCGCAGTGCTGATCGGGGCGATAATGTCACCGGGCTGTGCTGGATTGGGTGCCCCCTCACCGAACTCACCGTGGCATACAGCGCATTGTGCAGCGAAGAGTTCGGCGCCATCCTCTTCACCAGTATCAAAAGTAAGCACCGAAGCATCAGCCGGGGGTGGCGCCTCCGCCACCGCGATCATGGTTAGTACAACTCCACCGGCGAGCAGGAGTGCCGTGGTACCTGTGATCACAGGGCGAGTTCGATAGTGCCGGCTCCGCGATCGATCCAAGAACGGCAGCAGCACAAGAAAGACCACAGCAAGCACCGGAATCACGACAATCCCGAGAACCTCCAGTTCGCCACTGAAGTACTTGAGTAGCTGAAAGATGAAGAAGAAATACCACTCGGGGCGGGGCACGTAGTCCGTCGCCAGGGGATCGGCGCGCTCATCAAGAGGAGCGCCAAGCAACGCCGACATCACCATCAGCACCACCAGCACGAGCAACCCGACGCTCGCATCGCGCAATGCGTACCGCGGGAAGTAAGACTCCCCGTCTCGGATCTCGCCCTCGTACTGCTCCAGGTACTGAGCCTTCTCGTCCGCCCTCATAGATGCCCGGCTCTCTTGCGGTGTCGCCGGGGCTTGGAGGGCGTTGATGAAACGCCGTGCCGCACGACGAGACGCAAATGCATCCACGTCAGACCGACCAACAGCAGTGGTAGTAGCCACACGTGAGCCGAGTAAAACCGGCTCAGCGTCAATCCGGACAGCTCCTCACCGCCCTGGAGGAAACGGGCGAGCCAGTCACCGATGAAAGGAACGGTCGCAAAGATCTCGATTCGGACTTGCGTTGCCCAGTACGCCCTCTGATCCCAGGGCAGAAGGCTCCCCGTGACACCAAAAGCAAAGACCAACAGCAACAAAGCGATCCCACTGAACCAGGTGAATTCACGCGGATATTTATATGCCCCGTGGATGATCACCCTGATCAGATGAGCTATCGCCAGCACGACCAGAGCACTTGCAGCCCAGTGGTGTAGGCCCCTGATCAGCCATCCGAGGGGTACGACGTTGGTTATGTACTGAACACTCTGATGGGCGTCGGACGGACTTGCCACGTAGTAAACGGTCAGCAATAGACCGGTGACTATGAGGATCACCGTCGCGACGAGCGTTGCCGCCCCCAGCGCATGACCCCAAGAGATATTGGGTATCCGAGCCAGGAATACACGGTTCCAGCCTTCCCGCCACGAGTTCCTGTCGTCGATCCAATCACCGAGGCGAGTACCCACTACTGCTACACCTCTTTAACGAAGAGTTGTCCCTCTTCGACTTTTGTCTCAAATCGGTCTAGCGGTCGTGGGATCGGTCCCGCCAGTATCTCCCCATCTGCGTCAAAAACTCCGTTGTGGCAAGGGCAGAAGAAGCCGGGCTTTGATGTCTGCTCGGTCTCGTCCACGAATCGGACACGACAGGCGAGGTGCGTGCACCGATCCGACAACGCGACAAATTCGTCCCCGTCTGCTGTGGTTACGAATACCGAGAGTTCCTGTTCCTCGACGACCCAACCCTGCTGTTTGGCGACAGTCGTGTTGATCAGGGTGGGCTGGTTGAGCGGGAACTCAGCGACGGGCCCCATCGCCACCCAACCGCCGGCGGTGCGCTGCTGCGAGGTGCCAATTAGGAACACTGCACTCGGGATACCGAGAAGGGCGGCCATGCCGCCGGCAACTGAGCCGACCATTCTGGATAGGAAGTCGCGACGCGAGAGACGTGGCAGCCTCATACGCGGCCTCGGTGAGAGTGAGAAATGCGGGTTTCAAATGTGCAGTAGGTCACTCATCAATTGTGCAGGAAAGCCGGTTATGTGATCGACAACCGTCCGATAAATCACGGTTAAGCAGCCCGAGGCTCTTCCGGCTGGCTAGAGAACCCAGTCGAGTAGCCACAGCGAGCTCATACCAACAGCGATTACCAGCGAAACGTTGCGCCATTTGGCCGCGACCGCACCTGCGATCACGGCGGCAAGCAACTTCGGGTTGGCGGTGGGGAGAAACTCGATTGTCCCTTCAGGCATCACGACGGCGGGAAGCACGATCGCACCAAGCACGGCGGGTGCGACGTACCGCAGTGGTGCCTCCATCCACGCCGGCATCTCCCGCTCTCCAAACGCACCGATAAACGACAGCCTTGTCAGGTAAGTACCAATCCCGATGATGAAGACGGCTCCCCACATCACGGTCGCGCCAAGCGTTCAACCGACACCCCTGCCACCACTCCAGACACAGCCCCGATCACAAGACCGAGCCCGTAGGGGGCACCGCTGGCCGCAACGGCAACAACCCCACCAACCACACCAGCGACCAGGCCCGGTCTTGTTTGGACCACCGGAATGAGCAGCACTAGGAACACCAACGGAATCGCAAACTCCAGACCCAACGATTCCGGGATCTGGGCGCCGAGCACCACCCCGGCAACGGTGGCGAGTTGCCACGAGCCCCACAATGTGAAGGCGGCGCCGGTGTAGAACCAGCGCTTGTAGAACGGGTCGGTAACCGTCTCGTACCGCAGCATCGACACAGCAAACGCTTGGTCGGTGAGCAAGTAGGGGAGGACAAAGCGAGTGCGGCGCGGAAACTCGCTGAAGTGTGGAGCCATTGCCGCGCTGTACATCAGATGACGTACATTGACCACAAGTGCGGTGATGATCACGACCACAAGGCTGGTACCGCTATCGATCAGCTGCACTGTGACCAGCTGGGCGGCTCCGGCAAAAATGACAAACGATGTGGCGATACCGAGTCCGCCTCCCACCACCGAGGCAGCTGCGGTGACACCGAGCACCAGCCCGAAGGGAACGACTGCAAGTAGAAGAGGCGCAACGGAACGAGCTCCGTCGGCGATCCCTTCTCTTCTCACTTCATTGGGCTGCATCTCGTCAGGCTCCCTACACAGCTGGCTACATTACCGACCGCTAGCCGCGCCACGTCCCAGAGGAACTCCTCACCGCGGTTGGGGTCTAATTGGCAGAGAACGGTCAGAGGAGACGTACCCTCACCCCATGAGCACCCCGGACCTGCTTGCAGGCTTTGATGAAATCCGAGCCCGAAGGCTGCGCAGCATGAAGCGCAACGCCGCTGGGCTACTCGTGCTCGCGGCGGCCGTTTTCGTTGCCACCTTCGCCCTCAGCGACGGGACCGGCGGGTGGGGTTATGTGCGAGCAGCCTCCGAAGCCGCGATGGTCGGTGGCGTCGCCGACTGGTTCGCCGTCACCGCTTTGTTCCGCCATCCCCTGGGGATTCCCATTCCCCACACAGCTCTCATTCCCCGTGGCAAGGATTCCATCGGCAGGGGTCTCGGCGAATTCGTCCAACGCAACTTCATGGATCCGCAGGCCCTGGTGTCTCGTATCCGCGAAGCCGACCCGGCAAAACGCATCGGCGAATGGCTCTCGGTTCCAGAGAATGCAGAGACGGCCGCTCGCCAAGCCGCCGGCGTAGTCGCAGCCGTGGCAGAAGCGGTCAACGAGGACGAGATACAAGACAGCATTCGAGAAATGGCGGCAGCACGCATCGAAACAATCGACGCGGCCCCCGTCCTCGGGTCGGTCATCGACAAGACAATCGCCGGTGGGCATCACGAGGCATTGGTTTCGGCAGGCCTGCGTGGTGTCGTCAAATCGATCGCCGACAACAAGACGATGTTGCGCTCGCGGATCTCCGACGAGTCTCCATGGTGGGTGCCCGAGCAGGTCGATGATGTCGTTTTTGAGAAGCTCTACACCAGCCTGCTGCGCTTCATCGGCGAAATCGCCGACAATCCAGAACACGACATAAGACACCTCCTCAACGAGCGCACCGCAACTCTGGCCGCGGAGCTCAAGAACTCGCCAGAGATGCACGAGCGCGGCGAGCAATTGAAACGCCAGCTTGTCGACCATCCGGATTTCAAGGCCTGGACAGACGGGCTCTGGGACACGCTCAAAATTCGCCTAGTGGCGGCCGCCGAACAACCGGAATCCGACCTCCGCAAGCGACTCGAGCAACTCGCAGTGTCAACCGGGGCAAGACTCATCACCGATGCTGACCTGCGCAAGAAGGTCGATGCGTGGATAGGGAATCTCGGTGCCCACCTCGCTGAGCGCTCCGGGCCTGAAATTGCATCGCTCATTGCAACAACCGTCGAACGATGGGATGCCGACGAAACCAGCCGCCGCCTGGAGCTGCAAGTTGGGCGCGACCTGCAATACATCCGGATCAACGGCACGCTGGTTGGTGGTCTCGTCGGAGTCCTTATTCATGCAGCAGTCCAGGGCCTTGGTGGATAGCCGGTGGCCTCCTGCCGGGTGATCTCACCCATATCGCCAGCCGCGCCATCCCTCCGATTACCCTGTGGCTGCCATCTGATGACGGGTTGATATGCGAATTGTTGTTATCGGGGCGGGAGCTGTCGGCTCCCACCTCGCCGAAAGACTTTCCCTTGAGCACCAAGACGTTGTTGTCGTCGAATCGAACCCCGTCACCGCAGCTGAAGTTCAAGAGCAAATCGACTGTCTCGTCATCAAAGGGAACGGATCAAGCCAAGAAACTCTGGAGCAAGCGGGCGCCGACAAAGCTGACCTCTTCATCGCCGTCACCTCGTCAGATGCTGTCAACGTACTGTCGGCCCACGCTGCTGCCAAGATTGGCACCGCACGCCGAATCGCTCGTGTCGAAGACCCGCAGCTGCGCGCCGGCGCAGTTGGCCTGGGAGTAGACCTCCTCATCGACCCTGGCGATGCCACCGCCCGTGACCTAGAACTGCTGGTGAAGCAGCGGGGCGTGTCCGAAATGCGTGAGTTCGCTGGTGGCAGCTTGGAGCTCATCGGGGGCCACATCGCCGCCGACGCTCCGGCGGCCGGCATGGCACTTGAGGACCTACGGCAAGAAGTGAGCGATTGGTCGTGGCTGGTTGTTGCCGTAATCCGACATGGCGAAACGATCATCGCCAGGGGTAGTACCCACCTCATGCCTGGCGATCACGTGCTGATCATGGTCGAGACAGAAAAGGCCAACAGCGCCCTCGACATGCTTGGTCTGCATCTGGAACCGGCGCGAAAGGTCACGATTCTGGGTGCAACCCGGGTGGCCGAGCTAACCGCCAAGCGACTGTGCCAGCTCGGCATTCAGACGATCCTGGTCGACCAAGACACAGACCGAGTTCGCCGCATTGCGATCGACAATCCTCGAGTGGTGGCCATCCACGGCGATCCGACCGATCCCAAGCTCTATCACAGCGAGGGCCTGGAGAACTCTGATGCAGTGCTTGCCCTGACCGGGTGGGACGAGATCAACATCCTCGGCTCCCTGGTGGCAAAGGCTGTCGGGATCCAGACCGCGGTATGTCGATTCCACCGACTCGACCTGGCAACTCTTCTCGATGGCGTCGGCATCGACGGTGCGGTCTCGTCTCGTCTTTCTGCAGCCAACGAGATTCTTCGGTTCGTGCGCCGCGGCAACATCCACTCAGTTGTCACTTTCCAGGACAGCGATGCGGAAGCTCTTGAAGTTGAGGTTGAAGAGACCAGCAACATTGTCGGCAAGACGCTCAGGGATATTCACCTCTCGCACGACATGATTGTCGGTGGCATCGTTCGGGACGACCGAGCATTTGTCCCCCGCGGCCAAAGCCGGATTCAAGCGGGCGACCGGCTAATCGTCATTGCCCTTCCCAACGCGATCCATCTAGTCGGCGAACTGTCCGGCTGATGTCGCGATACCGCCTGCTCAGCGTTATCGGGGCCGTCGTTGGAGCCTCCGGTGTCGCCATGTTTGTGCCGGTAGTCGTAGCACTCATCTACGGTGAGTACAGCGATGCAATCCAGATAACCATTGCCGCCGCGGTGACCATCGCCGCCGGTACCGCGTCATGGCGATATGGCCGATCGGATGACAGCCAGCTCACCGCCCGCGAAGGCTTTGCCATCGTCGGTCTCTCCTGGATCGCGATGACGTTCTTCGGGACGCTCCCCTACCTATTCACGGGGGAAATCACGTCGCTGACCGATGCGTTCTTTGAGACAGCGGCCGGGTTCACCACCACCGGTGCTTCCATCATTCCTGATCCTGGCCAGCTGCCAAAGGGTCTCTTGATGTGGAGAGCGCTGACTCAGTGGATGGGTGGCATGGGAATCATCGTTCTGTCCGTGGCCATCCTGCCGATGCTCGGCGTTGGTGGGGTCGAGCTGGCCCGTGCCGAGTCGCCTGGGCCGACACCAGACCGCCTCACCCCTAGATTCCGAGAGACAGCGAAACGGCTGTGGCTGGTGTACGTCGGCTTCACGCTGGCGGAAATGCTGCTGCTGTGGGCGGGCGACATGAGCCTGTTCGAGGCAATCGCCCACTCTTTCACCACAATGTCCACCGGAGGTTTCGGGACCGATGTTCGCTCGATGGCTGCCTTCAGCTCCTACGCCCAGTGGGTAGTCATCGTCTTCATGTTCCTCGCCGGGGCCTCATTCGCACTGCACTTTCGGGCGCTCTCTCGACCCAAGGAGTATCTGCGCAATACCGAGTTCCGACTGTACGGCGGGATCATGGTGGTGGCTTCGGTGGTAGCAATCATCGGTACCTGGGCAGACGAGATCGGCGATATTGTTCGCGACTCGGTGTTCACGGTTGTCTCGATAGTCACCACCACCGGATATGCGACTGCCGACTTCGGTATCTGGCCGGCATCGCTCCAAATCATGGTCTTTGGCCTGATGTTCGTCGGCGGCATGGCCGGTTCGACCGGTGGTTCGATGAAGCCGTACCGGCTCGGGGTGCTGTACCAGGCCTCCAAGGTCGACCTCCGCAAGGTGATCCACCCCAAGGGGATCTTTGTGGTGCGTCTCGGCAGAGACGTTGTGCCTGACGAGATACTGAAGTCAGTCCAGTCCTTCTTCCTTTTCTACATGTTCATCTTCATGACGGGAGTACTCGCTTTTGGGATCATTACCGACATTGCAGGAGCCGGGTTCGATCTGGTCTCATCGGCGTCGGCGGTAGCCTCGTCATTTGGGAACGTTGGTCCTGGTTTGTCTGCCGTCGGCCCCAGCTCCAACTACGTGTTGGTTCCCGGAGCCGGCAAGTGGCTGCTGTCCTTCCTGATGATCGTGGGGCGTCTCGAGATCTTCCCCGTTGTCCTACTGTTCACCCGGGAGCTATGGCGCCGCTAACAGCGGTGAAAGGAGTTATCCATGATCGGTGCACACCGGCTCGCCAAGGCCTTCGGGCGCAACACTTCGATACTCAAAATGCAGGCGGCCGGCTTGTCCCACGAGGATTCACTGCTGCAGACCCCTTACAGGATCAACTGCTTCAACTGGACCCTTGGCCATATCCTGGTCTACCGCGACCGAACATTGCAGACAGCCGGCGGCGAACCTCAGTTCCCCAACAACGAGCTGGCCCGGTACATGCGCGAGTCCGAGCCCATCACAGAGGACGGTCCTGGGGTTCTTCCAATGGAGGAGCTGGTGGCCGCCATCACCACAAGCCAAGATGCCATCGACAACACTCTCGGAGAGCTTTCCGACGAAGCGTTCTCGGCCGAGTCAGAGATTGACGGACGAATGGTCAGTATCGCCTCGCGCATCCACTTCGACTACTTCCACGACACCTATCACACAGGCCAAACAGAGATCCTGCGCCAAGTTGCGGGCATGGACGATCAGATCATCTAGATACAGCTACGGCCAGGTCGCGGCGGCCGAGGGCAGCGCAGACAGCCGCCACCACTCGGGCATCGTCGGCCAAACCGTGGTCCGATCCAAAATCCGCATCGGTGTCGTCGGTTTGCAGAAAGTATTCGACTGCACCGGCAAGCACCCGACGCTGCACGAAGGACCAGTCTTTGGCGTCGTCGAGCAGGGTCACCAATGTCGTCGCAATGGGCTCTGCAAGGTCACCTTCCAGGGCGGATCCGCTTTCAACGGCAGTCTCGATAACACGCAGATGAGCCTTCACGCGGCTCCGATCAGCGAGGAGGCCAGCAGCGCTGCGAGCTTCGCAGAGATCGAGAAAGCCAAGGCGCTCCTCGACACTGAGCGCCGAATCGGCGACTGCCCTGACTATGTCATCAACCGTCATGGCCGGAATGGTAGAGGTTGGCGAACGTGTATCTGACATCGTGTCGGTTGGAGATCGCGGCGGTGGAACCGATAGGCTGCCAGCATGCGTGATCGGACCGCCAAGAACCTGTCGACCCTGCACGCGGCGGCATTCCGATTGACCAGGGGTCGGCTAGGCCGGCGCCTCGTCAACAACGACATGCTGCTGCTGTCTACGACCGGCCGGATCAGCGGAAAGGCTCACACAGTCCCGCTGCTGTATCTACGCGACGGCTACGACCTCGTGGTCATTGCGTCGTGGGGAGGTCGAGATAGTCATCCCCAGTGGTACTCGAACCTCGTTGACGATCCGATGGCACGGGTGCAGATAGACGGTCATCGTCTAGTGGTTACGGCGGAGACCGCCGACCAACTATTGCGGGCTCGTCTGTGGCCACGGGTACTGGCAGCTTATGACGGCTATCGCGAGTATCAGAGCAGAACCGACAGGGAGATCCCCGTCGTCGTCTTGAGTGTCAACGAGCAGGTCTGAGATACCGGAGCGACGGGACTCGGCGATCTCAACTACCACTTTGCCGGTAGCACGCCGCTCCAGCAGATCAGAAATTGCTCGCATCTCAACGAGCGCACTCATTGCTCTTTGGCGAAGCCCGGTCAGCGTTCCGCCAGCGCCTCATCGACAACAGCCATCGCATGCAGCCGAGTCGTCGGGAAGTACGGGATCGCCACATCGTTGGGGGTAACCAGTAGCTCGATCTCGGTGCAACCGGCGATGACACCTTCCGCACCACGATCCACCAGTCGGTCGATGATCCCCAAATAGAGATCGCGGGAGGAGTCGAGGACCTGGCCCTGCACCAGCTCGTCATAGATCACGTCGTGGACAACGGCGCGGTCGGCTGCATTGGGGATAGTCACCTCGAGGCCGTGTGCTTCCAGCCTGTCGACGTAGAAGTCCTCCTCCATCGTGAACCGAGTTCCCAGTAGCGCAACGGTTTCCAGCCCCGCTTCCCGCACCGCGGCGGCAGTGGCGTCGGCAAGGTGGAGGAAGGGCACGGTGATCGCAGCCTCGATCTGGTCGGCGACGATATGCATCGTGTTGGTACACAACACGATCAACTCGGCACCAACATCTTCGAGTCGTCGGGCGTCGGTTGCGAGCAGGCGGCCGGCGCCATCCCAGTCCCCAACAGCTTGTAGTTCTTCGATGGCCGCAAAGTCGTACGAGCGCACCAGCAGGTCTGCAGAATGCACTCCACCGAGGCGACGACGCACCTCAGTGTTGATGATGCGTTCGTACTCGATGGATGATTCCCAGCTCATCCCTCCGAGCAAGCCAATTGTCTTCACCGCAGGCCTCCAACCGATTGATGTCATACCGTACCTCGGCCGTTGCGTATCCTCGGTGCGGCAGGCCTCCTTGACGGACTCGATGCGACCACCCACTGGGGCGCCTATGACACCCTGGAGCGCACCGGTGCTAATGCCGTGTCGACTCGCGTCGTTGAGCACCTCGACCGAAGAATCATCACCGCTGCCGGTGTTTCTTCAGGTATCGATATGGCGCTTTGCCTCGCTGAGCTCCTTGTGGACGCCGACGCTGCGAGAGCAATGCAACTCATGATCGAGTACGACCCGCAACCCCCATTTGATGCCGGCAGCGTTGCCAAGGCCGGACAAGCCGTGGTCAACCGGGCTGCTTTGTACGCAAAGGACCGCGACTAGACGCAGGGCCGACCAGCCAGCTAGTCGGGACTCTCGGCCACTGCTGAGTGGCCACCGCTGGTGCCATGATGATCCTATGACTTCAACGATTCTTGAATCAATATCGGTTGAACAACGCTCCGCGTTGTTCTCCGCACTCGGTGACCCCATCCGGTTGCGCATCCTCGACGAGCTGAGCAGCGGCAAGGTCTGTGTCTGCTCGCTGCAAGAGGCCATCGAGATCGCCCCCAATCTGCTGTCGTACCACCTCCGTGTTCTGCGCGAGGCTGAACTGGTTGTCACCACCCGCCGGGGAAGGTGGATCGACTACCAGTTGGCGCCCACCGTCGCGCCAACCCTGCGGGCTTCGCTCCCGACCGGACTCAGAGACGACGCCATACAGTGAGCACGAACCTGGAGACTCGGACCGAGCAACGGTCATTGTGGCGCTTGTGGGCATGGGCCGCGGCTGCCGCATTGGTTTGGCTGGCTCTCTACCAACTGAACCGCGGATTCTGGGAGTGGCTGCTCTTCGACACCCTTGGGCTTGACCCCGCCAGCCACACCGGCAGCGCTGTCGAGTTCTTCTTCTACGACTCGGTCAAGATCGTGCTCTTGCTGAGCGGCATCATCTTCGCAGTGACCGTATTGCGCAGTTTCATGAGCGTGGAGCGCACCAGAGCTCTACTCGGTGGGCGTCGCGAGGGAGTCGGCAACGTGGCCGCGGCCGGACTTGGTGTTGTGACCCCGTTCTGCTCGTGCAGTGCCGTCCCCGGCTTCATTGGATTTGTTGCAGCCGGTGTCCCTCTTGGCATCACGATGAGCTTTCTGATCGCCAGTCCGATGGTCAACGAGGTCGCCATCGTTCTTCTCTACGGGCTATTCGGTTGGCGGATTGCCGCGTTCTACGTCACCGCAGGTCTGGTCGTGGCGATTGGCGCCGGATGGATCATTGGTCGACTACATCTGGAGAAGTGGGTAGAACCGTTCGTGTTCGAGACCACACTTCGAGGCCAGCCGGTCGACCTCTCCACCAAGCTCAACTGGTCGGATCGGTTTGCTATTGGCCGTGAGGAAGTCACCACCATTCTGCGCAAGATATGGCCTTATCTCTTGGTGGGTATCGGTGTCGGAGCGTTGGTCCACGGCTGGGTACCCGAAGACTTCTTTGTTCGCTACGCCGGCCCCGACAATCCACTCGCCGTTCCGGTTGCCGTCGGCCTCGGCGTGCCGCTCTACTCAAACGCGGCGGGGATACTCCCCCTCGTCGAGGTGCTCCATGCCAAGGGGCTCGCCATGGGGACCGTGCTTGCGTTCATGATGTCGGTTGTTGCCTTGTCGCTTCCCGAGATGATCCTGCTGCGCCGTGTCCTCAAGCCCCGCTTGCTCGCCGTATTCGTCGGGGTAGTCGCCAGCGGCATCCTCATCGTCGGATTCATATTCAATCTCGTCCTATAACGGAGGTCCCCTGTGAACATCAAAGTGCTCGGCTCAGGTTGCACCAATTGCCACACCCTCGAGGCGCGGGCAGTCGAAGCTGCCGGCCTACTCGGGCTCGATGCGGTCTTCGAGAAAGTCACTGACTTTGCCGACATTGCCTCCTACGGCGTGATGTCCACTCCGGCCCTCGTTGTGGACGAGCAGGTAGTGCTGTCGGGTCGTGTCCCAACCGTGGCCGAGCTACAGACTCTGCTGGGTACCGCCTAGCCAGCGTCGGCGCTAAGCAAGCCCTGGGCGACTCGATACAGCGCTGTGTTGCGCAGCGACGCAACGTTCCCAAGGGCGTCCTCCAACTCCGGGTCATACGGCACGGAACCCAGGAAGGGAACACCTGCCGACTCGGCAAGCGCTTGGGTCGCTGCCTCGGTGCCACGTTGCATATTCTCC
>JASJHC010000112.1:0-13908 GCA_033791245.1 Acidimicrobiia bacterium
CATCGGCAAGTTCGGCACGGAGCTTGTCGCCGACGGCAACGGTGCCGATCGACTCCATCCGCTCCACCCACTTCAGACTGAACGGTGGAATCACCATGAGAAACACTGGCGGGTCGGCAGGATCCCGCTTGAGACGCTCCATGCTCGGGCCAATCGTTACCGGATCCATCACTGGACCGACCACAAAGAACTGAGCCCCGGCATCAACCCGACGACGGAACTGCCAATCCCGGAAACGGGTAGTCATGCCTGCCTCGAAAGTGGGTAGCTGGTGTTGCAGATCACGGAGATGCTCGATGATCTCGTAGTGGTGTGACATGTGCTCTACCTGCGGTCGGGTATCACCGACCACGATGAGGAATGATTGGACTCCATTGCCGAGCGCGCCACGGACCTCGCTCTCGATGGCAAGGATGTTGCGGTCTCTTGTGGAGGCGACCACCGTCGGAACCACTGCGGGAACATCGTGCGTGATCCGGGCAGCAAATGCGTATGGCGACACACGAATTTTGCCAAACGTGTTGTCGGTGATCAGCACCCTCTCCCACGCATGGTCAAGCATGAGATGGCGGGCGCTGGGCAGAACCGGAGGGTTCACCTCTGCAATATCTACCCATCGATCAGCTGTGGACAGCATCACGACCTCGTCTTTGCTATGAAGTATTTAGCCTGCGGGTGATGGGCTATCAACGCCGAGGTCGTCTGCTCCGGGTGGAACTGGTACCCGGTGCCCTCGTTGACGGTCAGACCAATGCGCGACGCCCCCAACAATTCAGCAACTTTCTCATTGTCCTCCAAATCGGGGCAAGCCGGGTATCCCCAGGAGTACCGCCCGCCGCGATATTGCTGCCGAAACAAACCACGCAGGGATGGCCCGTCCTCATCAACGAAACCCCACTCCGTCCTGATCCGCTTATGCCAATACTCGGCGAGTGCCTCGGCCAGCTCGACACCAATCCCGTGCAGCAGCAGGTACTCCTGATAGGAGTTGGCTTCGAAGAGCTGGGCGGTCCTCTCAGAGATGCGCTCCCCCATCGTGACGATATGAAACGCCGCATAGTCGGGCTCGCCAGAACCGAGGGGGCGGAAGAAATCGGCGATACACAACCAGGGAGATTCCGGCTGGCGGGGAAAGGCGAACCGCATCCTCTCGACGGTGCGGCTCTCATCGGTCCACAGAATTAACTCATCGCCATCGGCATTGACGGGGAAGTACCCGTAGACCAGTTGTGGAGACAACAGATCTTGCTGGCGAACTGACGCCAGCTGCTCGCGGAACACCCCGCGTACCCGATCCTTGAAGTCGCCGTCTGATTCGCCGCTCTCCGGTCGATACTGCCATTGGTTGCGAAACAGAGCAGTTTCGTTGACATATCCAATGATGTCGTCGATCGGGATTCCTTTGACGACTCGAGATCCCAAGAACGGTGGCACAAAGACCGGATTGTCGGTCACCGCTTCCGGGCTCCTCTCCGGAACCTGGGTCGGAGTGGCCGCGGGCTTGGGCTGACGGGCCGGGAGCTTGCGAGTCGTGACCCTGCCAAAGTCGGCATCGCTGTCGCCACTGCGGCGCCGCTCGATTTGTTCCATCACGTCGAGGCCGGCAAACGCATCCTTGCCATAGAACAACGGACCGGGGTAGACCTCCCGCAGATCCCGCTCAACATAGGCACGGGTCAAAGCGGCGCCACCCAACACGACAGGCACGTCGCTGGTGCCACGGCGGTTGAGTTGTTCCAGGTTGTCACGCATCACCAGCGTGCTCTTGACCAGAAGGCCACTCATCCCTATGGCATCTGCCTCGAGCTCGTCGAACGCCTTGAGAATCTCCGCCATGCCCACCTTGATCCCGAGGTTGTGCACATCGAATCCGTTGTTGGTCAGGATGATGTCGACAAGATTCTTGCCGATGTCGTGCACATCACCCCGTACGGTTGCCAGCACTATGGAGCCACGGTGAGCTGCGCTGCCTTTCTCCATCAGTGGCTCCAGATACGCCACCGCCCGCTTCATCGTCTCGGCGCTGCGCAAGACGAAGGGCAATTGCATCTCACCGCTGGCGAACAACTCGCCGACGACTTTCATCCCGCGCAGCAGCGTGTTGTTGATGATTTCGAGGGGGCGGGTTCCGGCGGCCACAGCTTCGGCAAGGTCGTCATCGAGACCGGTCATGTTGCCGTCGATGATCCGTTGCCGAAGACGATCCTCCACCGGCCAATCACTATGGTCCACAGCCGCCGCGGAGGCGACCGTCACCTCGGCGAACTCCTCGATCAAATCCGTGAGCGGGTCGTAGCCCTCGTGACCTCGGTCATAGATGAGATCCAGGCACAACTGGCGATGCCGCTCGTCAATCTTGTTCAGTGGCATGATCCGGCCCGCGTGGATGATGGCTGCGTCCAATCCGGCCACCACGCACTCATGAAGAAACATCGAGTTGAGTACGTGACGAGTTGCCGGCCGGAGGCCAAACGACACGTTCGAAACACCGAGGACGGTGAAGGCTCCGGGTAGCTCAGCCTTGATCCTCTTGATGGCCGCAAGCGTTGCCAGGCCGTCGCGGCGTAGACCTGGATCGCCTGTCGTAAGCGGGAACGTCAGAGGGTCAAAGATGAGAGAGGACGGCTCCAATCCGTATCGATTGACCGCCAGGTCATAAAGCCGGTGGGCAACCCGCATCTTCCAGTCAACGTCCCTGGCCTGCCCTTCTTCATCGATGAGGAGGCAGATGACCGCGGCGCCGTGCTCTCTGGCCAGTCGGAATACCTGATCGGCCCGGGAGCCAGGCCCGTCACCGTCCTCCAGGTTCGCTGAGTTGAGAACTGATCTGCCACCGATCCGTTCCAGCCCAGCGCGCAAAACTTCCGGTTCTGTGCTGTCGAGAACCAAGGGGGCGGTGACCTGGGTCGCAAAGCGGCTCGCCAACGCGTCCATGTCGGCCACCCCATCGCGGGCTACATAGTCAACGCATACGTCAATGAGATGGGCAGATTCTGCGACCTGGCTCCTGGCGACCTCGAGACATGAGTCCCAGTCTTCGTCGAGCATCGCCTCACGAAATAGCTTTGACCCGTTGGCGTTGGTTCGCTCACCGATGATGAGAAACGACGTGTCCTGAGCGAACGGTACGAAGCTGTAGGTCGAAGCAGCGCCCGCCTGCGGTATCGGATTGCGTGGGGCGGGGGTGAGGTTTCTGCACCTATCCACCACGGCCTTGAGATGAGCCGCGGTTGTGCCACAGCACCCGCCGATCACGCTCACTCCGAGCTCAGTGATGAAGCGAGCGTGTTGTTCGGCGAGGCTCTCTGGCGACAGTCCGTAGTGCATGTCCCCATCGACGACCTCAGGAAGACCGGCATTGGGAATCGCCGCAATGGGGACTTGAGAGTGCCGAGCTAGATAGCGGATGTGTTCAGTCATCTCCTCGGGACCAGTCGCACAGTTGAGGCCGATTACATCAACGCGTAACGGCTCGATTGCTGCCAATGCCGCACCGATTTCGGTGCCAGGCAACATCCGGCCGGTCGTCTCGATGGTGACCTGGGCCTGGATGGGTACGTAGCGCCCAACGGCCTGCATCGCACGACGACTGCCGGCAACCGCTGCCTTCAACGTCAGCAAGTCATACATCGTTTCCACAATCAACAGATGGCTTCCCCCATCAAGCAACCCCCGGGCCTGGATTTCGTAGGCGGCAGCCAGCTCGGAGTATGTGATCTGGCCAAGGGAGGGAAGCTTGGTACCGGGACCGATGGAGCCAGCGACCCAGCGAGGATGATCCGGCGTGGAATGATCCGCAGCGACAGACGCCGCTATCTCAGCAGCCGCCCTATTGAGCTCGTACGCTCGATCTGCGATCCCGTACTCGGCCAGCGGGACTGCAAAAGCCCCAAAGGTGTTCGTCTCAATGACGTCGACACCGACTGCGAGAAATTCGTCATGCATGGCCGCAACAACATCCGGCCTGGTAACGGTCAGCAGCTCGTTACAGCCTTCGAGATCAGGACCGCCAAAATCGTCTGCGGTGAGACCGGCCCGCTGCAAGGTCGTTCCCGCGGCACCGTCAAAGATAATCAACCTATCCGCAAGTGCATGAAGGAACCCGCTCATCGACAGACCACCAGTCTCGGTCGGGTTTGGTCCTGGTCTCGCACCGGATTCTCCTCAGATGACAGCGGCTCACATACGCCAGCGAACGCCTTCGCTACCGATATCTGCGCCTTGGCACCGTGTCCACTCCGGCCACCGCGGTTTATTGGTTGTGACCGGGCAGAATAGACACACTTCACCACCACCAAGAAGCCGGCGCAGCAGCGGTATGTGACGGGTAACGTCTCTGCGATGTCGCAGACACAAATCGATCTGGCTGATCACGAGTTCATCCAAGACCCCTACCCGGTGCTGAGCCAGCTGCGGGAAACGGCACCTGTCCTCTACGACGAGCCAACTGGGCTGTGGTTAGTGACCCGTCACGAAGATGTCCGCGCCTGTCTCCGGGACCGTCGTCTGGGCCGTGTTTACGACCATATGGCCACCGCCGATGAAGTCGGAGCAACCCCACGCGATCCACGCTGGGCGCCGTTCTGGAAGGTCGAGAAGCACTCGCTGCTCGAACTAGAACCCCCCGACCACACACGACTGCGCCGCTTGGTATCGAAAGCATTCACGGTGCGAGCGGTCGCCGCAATGCGCCAGCCAGCGCAGGTGCTGGCTGATGCACTGCTCGATGGCCTGCTGGACAAAGAGCAGATCGATCTGCTCGCCGACTTCAGCCAACCCTATTCCATGGGCATCATCACCTCTCTGCTTGGAGTCCCCGCCACAGACCATGCCGACCTGCTCGACTGGTCGCACCGCATGGTCAAGATGTACGAGCTCAACACGACCGATGAGCAAGCCCAAGATGCAGCCGATGCTGCAGCCAGCTTCGATAGCTATGTACGCGGGATCATCGAGTTTCATCGCGCTGAGCCACAGGGCGGGCTGATTGGCGAACTGGTACATGCCGAGGTTGATGGCGAGCGGCTCACCGAGGAAGAGATCGTTTCGACGACAATCGTGCTGCTCAACGCCGGCCATGAGGCAACAGTCAACACAATGGGCAACGGCATCACCGGATTCATGAAGAATCGTGACGAGTGGCACCGTGTCGTCGACGGCTGGGTGCAGCCGGCGGTAGCTGTGGAAGAGATGCTGCGCTGGGATGCGCCCCTGCAGCTCTTTGAGCGATATGTACTCGCCGACGACGTCGAGATTGCCGGAAAGCAGTTCTTGATCGGTGACAGGATCGGGATGCTATTCGGGTCGGCAAACCGAGACCCAAGAGCCTTCGAAAACCCAGAGGGATTCCAGGCGGACCGCAATGGGGTTCACCACATCGGGTTTGGCGGCGGTACCCATCATTGTCTTGGCGCCCCGCTGGCCCGCCTAGAACTCGATGTCGCCCTCACTGCATTGGTCGCCAAGGCTCCCGACATGCAATTGGTTGCAGACCCGGTGCGGCACGACGCCTTCACCATTCACGGTTACCAAACCGTGCCGATTCGCCTGGTCTCCTGACCCAATCAGCTATCGAGTACCAGCAGGCCCTCATCGGCCAACGCGGTACGCAGAGTCTCGGCCTCGCCCGGCCGAACCGAGACCGTGAGCACACCGCCGCCTCCGTGGGGGGCATGGCGTAGCTGCAGATCTCGAACGTCGACGCTTGAAGAGCCAAGCGCCCTACCCACTCTGGCCAACTCGCCTGGCTCATCAGCAAGAGCAACGCGGACCGGGACCGCCCCTGGGGCCATCGTCCGGCGAATCTCCTGCCCCCTTGACAGAAAAGCGCTGATCACATCGGCATCACCTTCGACCAATGCGTCGGCGACAACCCCCAGTCGCTGCCGGAAGTCTTCGATAGCACCGACCACATCCGCGCTGTTGATATCCAACAGGTCGACCCAGATTGCAGGGTCAGAGGCTGCAACACGGGTCAGATCACGGAAACTGCCTGCCGCAAGATCGAGTGCGTTGATGCGATCCGCCGCCTCGTTGACCAGCGCCGTCGCTAGAACCTGTGGCAGGTGGCTGATCATCGCAATCGCAGCGTCGTGCTCCGCCGCCGTCATCCGCACCGGACGCGCTCCAAGTTGGCCGAGAGCGGCCTCAACGGTGCGTAGGTCTGCCTCGGCGGCACCATCAACAACAACAACCCAGGTTGCCCCGCGGAACAGGGAAGGCGATGCTCCCTGTGGTCCGGTCACCTCCCGTCCTGCCATCGGATGTGTGCCGACGAAACGCGTCGGTCGCGCCGCTCCCAGAACCGCAGTCTTCACGCCCGCAACATCGATCACGAGCGAGTCGGTCTCGAGTTCCGCAACCTGCTCGATAACGGCCCGCGGCGGCCCAGCCATGACAATCAGGTCGGCGTCGCCGCTGACCAACGCTGCGAACGATTCGGCGATCTGAGTAATCGCTCCCAATTCTTTGGCGGTTGCGAGAACAGCAGCGTCTGGGTCCCACCCGATCACCGTCCATCCGGCCCGAGCTAGCCCGAGGCCGATGGAAGCACCGATAAGGCCGGTACCGGAGATGGCTACGGCTGACATCTACCTGAAGGAGTCCATGGCAGCCAGAAGCGTCCGTACTTGATCCATCAGCTCGGCGAACTCGCCGGGGAGAATCGCTTGCGGCCCGTCGACAAGAGCAGTCTCTGGGGCCGGGTG
This sequence comes from Acidimicrobiia bacterium, assembly GCA_033791245.1. GTDB lineage: Bacteria > Actinomycetota > Acidimicrobiia > Spongiisociales > UBA5794 > JAAETI01. The sequence goes on from JASJHC010000112.1 coordinate 6,708, forward strand.
CACATCGATCATGAATCCGTCGGCGCCCGCGGCAACCGCGATCCGAGTGAGCGGTGCGACCAGGCTCCTTCGGCCCCCGGAATGAGAAGGATCTACGATCACGGGAAGATGAGACAGTTCCTTGAGTACTGGAACGGCCGAAATGTCCAGCGTGTTCCTCGTGGCGGTCTCAAAGGTGCGGATCCCCCGCTCGCACATGATGACCTGGTGGTTGCCCTCTTTGTAGATGTATTCAGCAGCATTGAGCCACTCTTCGATAGTCGCGGTGAGGCCTCGTTTCAGCATCACCGGCTTGTCCTGCCGCCCCAGCTCCGACAGCAGCGTGAAGTTGGCCATATTGCGAGTGCCGACCCGAATCACATCGGCATAACTGCTGACTAGTTCAACATCACGGGGGTCAACGGCCTCGGCAATAAACGGGAGTCCGAATTCATCGCGAGCCTCCGCGAGAAGCTCGAGCCCCTTCTCAGCAAGACCCTGGAAGGAGTAGGGAGAGGTCCGTGGCTTGAAGGCGTCACCACGCAGGATGTTTGCGCCCGCTTTGGCAACGGCCTCGGCCGAGGCAAACAACTGGTCCCGTGTCTCGACGGCACACGGTCCCGCGATCGCGGCAAAGCCGCCGCCACCGACGGGTACACCACCGACATCGACAACAGTGTCTTCAACCTGGAAGTCGCGGCTGACAAACTTGAACGGCTTGAGTACGGGCACGGCCCGCTCCACGCCGGGGAAAGCCTCCCAGGGCAGTTGCTGGATCGCATTGCGATCTCCGACGGCACCAATCACGGTGCGCTGCTTCCCCTCAGAGACATGCGCCTCGGCGCCGATCGACGCAAGTCGCTCGACTACGTTGGCAACGTCCTCTGGCGAAGACGCCTTCGTCATGACGATGATCAAGGACTCGTCCCCTTTTGTGGATTTCATAGAACGCTCCGGCAGTGGTACTCCATGGTAGGTGAGCGGCTGGCCGCCAGCCAGCTTGCGAGTTCGGCAGCCGAACTCGGGGCGGTGTATGAATAAAGCCGTGTCAGCTCTCAGTAGGCTTGACTCTATATGCGGCGCATCCTTGTCAGTGGGGCGGCTACCTGGACCGGTGGCCATCTCATCAAAGAGCTAGAGACACGTTCTGACGTGGAGATCATTGCCGTCGACGAAGTCCCGGCCCGGATTGAGCTCAAGTCGGAAGTCCATCTCTTTGAACTGGATAATCCTGAGTTCGCCCACTTCGTCATTGATGCAAAACCCGATGCCGTCGTCCACTTGCAGACAGTCGATAGGTCGGCACTGCTCGGCGGACGCCGGTCCCACGATGAAGCCGTGGTCGGAGCACAGGCCTTGTTCGGTGCGATCCAACGATGCAAGGCAATCAAACAGGTCGTGGTCAAGTCGGATAGCTGCGTATACGGGATGGGCCCACGCAATCCATCGGTCGTATCGGAGGACGCCAAGCTCGACGGCAGGAAGAGCCGATTCGCCAAAGACCTCAGCATCGTTGAGAACTATGTCGAAGAGACCGCTGCGGTTCGTGACGATGTGGTCTTCACGGTGCTGCGGTTTGCCCCCATCTTTGGGGCCAACGTGACCAACCCGATGAGCCGCTATCTGCGTCTTCCTCTGGTCCCGATGCGGCTGGGATATGACCCCCGGATCCAGCTGATCTCCGGAGTAGACGCGATTGGGGCGCTCCAGCATGCGCTGACCGTGCCCACCGCGGGAACATTCAATGTGGCCGCCACCGGGCAGCTGTATCTGTCGAGGATTCTTCGCCTTGGCAAGCGGGTCGGCCAACCCCTCCCCCGCCGCGCCTACAACATCGCGGTGAAAGGAATGGAGCGAGCCGACCTTCATCTCCCCGATCACATCAAACACCTCGTCCACTACGGCCTCATCGCCGACACCCGTCGAATGGGCACTGGCCTCGGTTTTGCACCGCAGCACACTCTGCGCCAAACGGTGCTGGCGGGGTACGGTCTCCTCCCCGATCGATCGGGAGCCCGATGAGCCTTCCTCTCAGTGAGTTAACCAAAAAGCAACTGATGGCGCTGGCGCGCCACCACCAGGTGGTGCGCCGATCCCGAATGACCAAACAAGAGTTGGTCACCGCGCTCGAGCAAGCAACCAGCGAGCCGGAACACGGTAAAGACCACGATGTAGCGACCCGGCGTCAGATTCTCGCCACACGGCTGGACTCCTTCATCGACCACAGCAAATCGTGCAACTGGCGGAGCGTCGAGGGACACGCCTGCGGCCTGCCGGCGGTCCGCGACCACCATCGGTGCACCTTGCACGGTGGCATCGACAACACCCACTTGGCGATACCGGCCACCGGGCGACTTGGTTTCGATACGTGGCCGACCTTGTTGCGGCACATCTGGCTGGCGTCCTACGACATCGATCCGATCGGTCTCGATCCAGTCATCGCCGATATGACGTGGCACCTGGCCAACTATCTCTACTTCGAATACTTCCGCGTTGTGGTGGAGGGAGTAGAGAACATCCCACAAGAGGGTGGCACGCTGCTGGCCGCCAACCATGGTGGAGCTGCCCTTCCCTACGACGCGATGATGTTGACAATGGCTGTCACCAACGAGATGGCCGTGCCCCGCCGTCCTCGAATCATGGCAACCGAGGTCTTCAACGCTACCCCGACACTGTCGCACCTCTATCGCAAAGTGGGCGGCGTCTATGCGTCTCGTGCCGATGCTTCCTATCTCCTCGAGGAGGGTCATCTCGTTGGGGTGTTCCCGGAGGGAGTCCGGGCATTCCAGAAACCATTCTCCCAGGCATACCAGGTACAACGTTTTGGGCGTGGGGGCTTCCTCACCATGGCGGAGCGGTACGGCGCACCGGTGGTGCCGGTTGCGATCGTTGGATCCGACGAAGTCCATCCGGCGCTGTTCTCTTCGCAGGTGCTAGCCCGGTTCGTGCGGATGATCTGGCCATCGCAGCGAGTCGAGGAAATGGCCGTCTATCTCAACCTGGTCCCATTGCCGATTCGCTGGCGAGTACGTTTCCTCGAGCCGATCATGCCAAGCCATGCGGGCACCGACCCCGATCCTCTCGAGATGCTGGAAAAGAGCGAACTCATCCGCAACAGGATCCAGCACAACCTTGATGCGATGCTGGTCGAACGAGGCTCAGCAATTTAGAGAAATTAGCTGCCCGCTAACGCTTGCAAAAGTTAGCACTCTGCGATATTATGCTAATTATGAAGCAGATTGGTGACCTTGGCGAGTACATCCGCAGCCAACGCGAGCGCAGTGCAATGTCGCTCCGCAAGCTTGCAGAAACCGCCGGGATCTCCAACCCCTATCTGAGCCAGATTGAACGAGGGCTCCGTAAGCCATCGGCTGAGATTCTCAAGTCGTTGGCCCGAGCACTCTCCATCTCGGCAGAGACGCTCTATGAGCGGGCGGGGCTGCTCGACGAGGTCGGAAAGCGGCGAGATGTCCCCGAGGCCATCGCTGTAGACGAGACGCTCACTAAGACCCAGAAGATTGCGCTGCTTGAGGTTTACAACAGCTTCATCGGCCAAGACAACGAGGAGTAACAATGGATCTCAAGGCCCCCAAAGACGTGGCAAAGAAGACGGCGTTCGTAGCCGTTGGAGCCCCCGTAGTCGTCGCCCGCAAGGTCAAAGACTTTGGCACCAAGATGGTGACTGATGCCCAGACCCAGTTCGACGCCTACGAAAAAGAGGGTAAGAAAGTCACCAAGCAGATCAAGGACCGCAACGTCGTTGAAGAGCTTGAGCACCGTATAAACATCGACAAGGTTCAGGACCGCGTCGAGCAGCTTCGTGACCAGCTCGAGAACACTCTGAACAACTGGCGCGAGTCATTCACCCCAGCCGCCGAAGAGGCCGCTAGGAAGACGGCAACTGTCAAGCCTGCTGCAAAGAAGGCGACCGCCAAGGCAACAGCAAAGAAAGCGCCTGCCAAGAAAGCGGCAGTCAAGAAGCCAGCAGTCAAGAAGCCAGCTGCCGCTAAGGCAACAGCAAAGAAAGCGCCTGCTAAGAAGCCGGCTGCGAAGAAGGCGACCGCCAAGGCAACGGCAAGCAAGTAACCAAACATAGAACTGGCCGGGAAGACACCAGTCTTCCCTGAAGGCTGACGAAGCTCTCCCTCCCTTCCTGCTTCGCTTCTCCGGCCAAAAGAAACCCCCGACACCTGTCGGGGGTTTCTCGATTCTTGGCCTGGTGCCGGCAGCTAGTACTTGATGATCGTGTCTAGCTCAGCTGCGTGTTCCACCCAACGCTCAACCATTGCCTCTGTCGGCAGGCGTCGCACGAGCAGCTTCTTCGAGTTCGCCTGCATCATCGAAGTCAACAGGTTCGCCGGGTTACGCCGACGCAGTTCCTTGACCGTGTCTACGCCGGTCGACTCGAGGAGATCCGAATATTCCTCGCCGACACCGCGGACTCGCATTAAGTCGGCACGGTTGACCCACTCGAGAATCAGCTTCTCGCTGATACCGGTGGTGGTGGCGATCTCTTTCCGCCCTTTTCTGGTGGAGCCCTTCTTGAGGAGCGCCTCAGCAGTCCGAATTCTCGCCTTGCGGAGACTTGTCGCCTGCTTGTGGTCGATCCCCTCGATCGTATCGATCGAAGCCATACCCGTCCTTCCCAATCAACTCGTCGGCAGTGCGCCGGGCCCCTCAACCACTGGACAGCACCGGACCAGAGAATACCGAAGACTGACCACCGATTGCCAGACGAGTATTTTCAACGCGGCGACTCGATGTCCTCAAGGTCCTCCAAGGTACGGATTCTTTTGCTGGGCAGCCGGTCGAACCAGACTTCCTCAACCCAGTCGGGGTGCGTAGCGAGAAGCTGATCAAACACCGAAGTGCCCTCCATGCTGATCAGCCGCGGCCACAGCATCTCACCGATAACCACCGGGTGACCAACGGCATAGCGATACTTGGGAACCACTGCAGGCTTGTGACCATTGCGGTGGTGTTCGAGTAGCTGAGATACGTCGTCGGCCCTCGTGCCTGGGTAATCGGCGTGGGTGAGCACGACAGTGTCAAACTCGTCAAGGCGATACAAAGTGTCGATCCCAACACGGACTGAAGCTGCCTCGCCCTCACTCCACTCAAGATCAATCACGACAATGGCGTCTCCCAACTCGGCTCGATCCAATATCGTCTCAGCGTTCGGACCAAGCACCACGATGACTTCATCTACCGGCCATTGGTGGACCTCAGCAACAACATGCTCGATGAGGGTGGAGCCCCGAAAGGGCGCCAAATGTTTGGGACCAACAAAACCTGATCCAACATCGGCAGCAAGCACCATCGCCGCAACCTTCACCGGGAAGCCTCCTTAGAACCGGAGGGTCAACCTAGTCGCCCCGCGGCTCACTCCAGCTACTTGGTCTTCTGACCGCTCAGGACCCTACGTCCGCTCAACCGGGCCCACCAGAGGTAGACGGCACCAGCGGTGAGGATCACCGAGGCGGCAACCTGGTACCAGGTATTCCAGTGGTACTCATCGATCGACCACGAATACAAAAACCCGATAGCGCCCATGGTGAGTTGAGCTGCGCCGGCGGTCACAAAAACCGCACGTCCTTCCGGCCGCGCCAAGACCGCAATCCCGGTAATGGACCACGCCAACAGAACCGCTCCGACCCACCGCAGCCCCGCGAGCTGATCGGCAACGGTTTTGTCAAGGCCGATCAGGTCGAAGTACGCAGCAGGAAATATGACCAACGGCAGCGCCAAACCCAGATTCACAAATACATAGACCACGAGTGCGGATGTAAGAGTGGAGGCAGGGTCACGGGTCTTGCGGACCTCGGGCCCCGACACCAGCTGCTCCTCTGGTACCGACTCCATTGGATCTGATTGGTCACTCACTCGTTGTCCTCCATTGTGGCCAGCATCTCCGCAACAAGCTCTTCTTGCAAGATACCCATGTACATAACTAGAGCTACCTCCGGATCCTCAGGACGCTTGTCTGGTAATCCGGACTCGAACAGTCCTTTCCGTGCCGCCAGCACGATCCGTGATTCTCCCAGAACCCGCGCCCATGCAGAGGCGTCCTCAGAATTCAGGCTGAGGATTCCCTTGACAGCTGTTCGGAGACCATCCGCAAAACGCTCCGCGTCGGCGGATCGCGCCTCAACCCTCTCCTTGGCGGCGAGCCGATCAAACTCTCGTGACGCTGTTGCATCATCGGCGTAGATAACGGGCCGGAGCCGTCGTGCAGCAGGGTCATCGTTCTCTACCCCGGCACCGCCCAGCAAGTTGACAAGACGGCCCAGAATCGCGATCTCGGTATCCGCCAGATAGACGTTGATACCGGTGGCTGTGGCAGTGAACCTGTTCACCGCTTCTCCAAAGTGGCCCACAGACCGTGGTGGTGGAGGCGGAAGGCGCTCATCTCAGCCGGCTCGCGTGGCCCACTATCGACGACGGCTCTACCGTCGTTGTGAACCTGGAGCATGAGACGAGTCGCTTCAGGTTCTGCATAGCCAAAGAGGCTGCGGAACACCCAAACCACATAGCTCATCAGATTGATCGGGTCATCCCAGACCACCACATCCCAAACCGGAATGTGGTCAACGATGTCCTTGCCTTCCGGCAGGTCAACTTCAACGGGAGCAGTCACGAGATCGACTCCCCGCCGGACCTTGCTGGATCCCTCTGGTCATTTATCCAGTCTTCAAAATCCAGTCGAGCGACTCGCCATTCCCTGCCGAACTTCACCGCAGGAAGTCCGCCCGCTCGAAGCTGCCCGGTGACCACAAAGGCCGAGACATCCATGTATTCACAGATGTCCGCAACCGTCAACCAGTCCTTCTCGATGTCAACAATGATCCTGTCCATTGCCGCCCAGGCTATGAGGAGGATCGCGGCTGAGCAAGAGCATCGCCGTCTCCAGGGTTCGGACGCGACAAGACCCGCCTCGAAAGGCGGGCCTCACCAAGATAAGAAACGACCGGTGGATCACCCATTACCAGGTTGCTAGCAACGGCCGACCGTTTCAAATCTAAGCGGGGGTGGAACGCACCTCCGCTGAAATCCTCGACAGGTTCTCCTGCAGAGCACTGTCCAGCACCCGTCCCCATATATCGACACTAGATCCGAAAACTTGCGCAGCATTAGGTGTCACTACAAGGGGACTAGTCATCACCACGAATCTTCTTTGCCGACGAAAAACGTACTTGCGCCACTTTTCGCGCCCTGGGATACT
>JASJHC010000113.1:0-10225 GCA_033791245.1 Acidimicrobiia bacterium
TCAAGTGGCAAGCGGCTTTCCAGACAACTGATGTTTAGCTGAAGACCGCCCGCCAAATAGCCGACGCTATCGCACCGGCCGCGAGCCGTATAACCCTCACCGCCGGCTTCTACGAGATGTACTAGGAAGAATCAGAGATAGCGCTCTGCTGGCTTTTTGGGCCATAGCGTGGGGCATGGACGCCGGATAGCTTGATCAGAACCAGGGCGCGCCTCCGCAGCGGGATATACGGCTCCAACAGTTCAAGCATCCGTACGTCCGATGCCCTCGGTTCCTTGGCCAGCACCCAGGCGACTGTATTGGGAAGGTGAAAATCGCCAATCGGGACCGCATCCCGGTCACCCCAAGCTGAGCCCATTGCCTGCGCCGCCGTCCATCGGCCAATACCCTTGATCGCACCCAGACGCCGTTCTGCGTCTTCTCTGTTCATGTCGGCAATCTCTTCGAGCCGTTTCGCTCTTCTCGCTACCTCGATGATGATCTGGGCACGCTTGCGTTCGAGCCCAAAACCGTGAAAATCCACATAGGACATATTTCCCAACGTTTCCGGACTTGGCGGTAGCCGCAATCCCAGATCGCCAGGCGCCGGTGCCGAGGTGGCCGCCACCAGCTTGCGGTAGCCATTCCTAGCTTCCTCGGTGGTGACCCTCTGCCCGATGATCGCTGGCAGCAGAGCGTCGAAGACCCGACCCGTGCTCCCCAGCCGCAAGCCCCGGTTGCGGAGATGCACATCACGGAGGAGACCTGTTCCCGGTGAGAATTGGTCGGGATCGTCATCCACCCCAATAGTCCTAGGGACGGCGTCGAGCGCTGCCTCCGCACCGGGGCCCACCGCCGTTGCGGCAACGTAACCATGGCCTCGGCCAAGCGTGACCGCCGCCGGGCCAGCCGACGTTTGCAGAGCGAACGAGCTTTCATCGTCACCGAGGAGGATCACACCTGGTCCCTTGGGCAGGGAGAACCGGAGGGTACGGCGCAGGTCGAAAGACTCTGGCATCGGGATAGAGCGAGCAAGCATCATCCATACGGTAGAAGGGACGGGGGCGGAAGGAACCGGTCACCCCCTTCCCCTGCCAAGAGTGCTAGTTTCGCTGCAGTCGGCAGGTCGGGGCGCCGATAGTGTCCCGTTGACTATTTGACGATGAACGGGGTTACCGTGGACGAGAATCGAGAAGATCAGCCGCTTTCCAGCGAAGAACTGCTGCGTAGAGCACGTGAAGGCCTGGGAGATGCCGAGACAACTCCAGAGTCTCCCGCTGACTTCAGCGTCGAGTCGTATCCACCACCGGTGGCCAAGCCGGAGCCGACGATTCCTCCTGCGATGAGCGAGCCAGAGCCACCGCCGATCGAAGCGCCATCACCTTCTGAGCCATCTTCGTGGGCTCCCCCTCCAACAGATCCAACCCCAGACCCCGTGTGGAGCGCAAGCACCCCGCCACCGTCAGGTCCCGCCCCGGCACCCGCAAAGAGCAGCGGTGGTGGCGGTCTCAGCAGCAAGCTGTGGATCCTGGTTGTCCTCGTAGTCGCCGGCTTCGGACTATTCAGCTTCCTCGACTCCTCTAAGACCGTAGATGAGATCACGATCGGTGATTGCTTCAATCTGCCGGATGAGACCGAGTTCTACGAAGTTGACCCAATCGATTGCACCGAGGACCACGAAGTCGAGGTCTTCGCTCTCATCGACCTCAGCGTCCTCTCTCCTCAGTTCTCCTCTGTCGCCTCCTATCCGGGAGACGACACGGTGTACGAAGCTGCCTATGAGGCGTGCTGGGATGAATTCGAGCCTTATGTCGGTGTCCCCTACGAGGACTCGGTCTTGTGGATGGATGCATTCACACCGACTCTCGAGGGGTGGAGCGAAGTCGACGATCGGATCGTCAACTGTGTCGTCTTCGAGGTGAACGGCGACGCAAGTGAAATCGTCAAGACCGATGAGTCGTTGCGAAACGCCGGCCGCTAGCAACTCTGCGGTCTGATACCCAGGTTGGGCCCGCCACTGTGGCGGGCCCAACTGTTGGTAGCCTGATGCACCATGCACCTGCCCTCTCCAGCTCTCGACCAGACATCAGCGTGGCTGGTCGATCTGCCTCTTGTTGACGCTTTCAAATCTGCGGCCTCATCTCTCCAGACGCGACGTCTGATCTTGATCAGGGTTCAGGCACAGGGTTTCGCCGGATGGGGGGAAGCGGCCCCTGTTCCCGGCCACACCACCGAAGACGTGGCTGGTCTATGGGCATCGCTGCGAACTGCAACAACAACCGCTGGGCTAGCCACTTCGCCACCTCCTGGCGGCATGTTGGGGGCGGCGTTCTCTCAAGCATTGACCGACCTAGCGGCCCGGTCGGCTGGTGAGTCGCTGCGACATCGATTTGGTGGCGCCAAATCAGTCTGGGCCAGCGCTGCCATCGGACTGGACTCGCAAGCACAACCTGACGAGAAGCAGCTGGTGTCGGCGGCTCGCTCCGGTTACGTCCATATGAAGCTGAAATTAGCCCCACAGACTCGTACCGAGAAGGTGGCTGCGGTTGTCGCTGAATATCCCGATGTCACATTCGGCATCGATGGCAACAGCTCCCTCAACCTCACAGACCACCGTCGGTTCAGCGACCTTGACGATCTGGGGCTGGCGTACATCGAGCAGCCCGGGCCCGAACACGATCATGAGGGGCATCGTCAACTTCGACAGAGGATGACGACTCCTATTGCCCTGGACGAAACCGCCGACTCCGCAGCGGCGATCGCACGGATCATCGCGGAACAGTCGGCGGACATCATCAACCTCAAGGTTGGGCGCTTCGGTCCGGAGGCAACCCTTGATCTCGCCAGGCGAATCCGCCGGGCGGGGCTTGGAGTGCGTCTTGGAGGCCTTATCGAAAGCGGAGTCGGCAGAGCTCACACCGTCGCCATCGCCGGCAACGAGGTGTTTACCGCTACCGGCGACATAGCCGGGTCCGACCGCTACTTCACCGACGATCTGGTTCGGCCCCAGTGGCGGCTGATTGACGGACGACTCGGTGCTACCGAGGCCCCCGGTATCGGAGTCGACGTTGACGAGACCGCCCTGGGCACATATGCGGTCGACTCCCTGACCGTCGGATAGTCCCGCACCCCCGAGCCCGCACCCCCGGGCTCGCAAGGTGCCCGCAAGGCGGGCACCCGACTACCGTTGTGTCATGACGAAACGTGTGCTCCATCTCGCAATCCTTGTCGTTCTGACCAGCTTGCTGCTGGTCCATCCCGCCGCAGCGCAAACAGCCGATGAACCGATCAATTGCGGCACCTACGAAGGTGTCGTTTGCTATGGCTGGTTCTCCGACAACGCCGACATCGTCGACGACGATGTGGCGATTGAGGAAGCCATCGCCGCACTCGTCGACCGTTACGGCAACCAGATTGCCGTAGTCACGGTCACCGAGAGTCCGCACGGATCACCCCTTGAGTTCGCCAACGACCTCGGCAACGCGTGGGGAGTTGGAGATACGGAGCGTCAAGACGGCATCGTCGTCCTCGTCGACATCAACAACAGACGGACCGAAATGACCGGCGGTCCGGGGGTGCCCGAACTGGACTACACCAGGGTCACTGGTGCTGGCAACTCGTTCTTTGGTCGCGGCGAATACGATTCGGGCATCATCGCGATCATCGGGAGTCTGGAACAGGAACTGGCTTTTGTTGCTGGCGGCGGCACCAACGATGGTGACACGTCTTCGAACCCGAACGTGAACCTGACACCAGCTAGCGATGACGGCCCCCCGTCCGGGGTAGTAGTTGGAGCGCTGGCCGCCGCTGCATTGGTGGGAGGTGGCGTTGGGCTGGCGGCTGCCCGACAACGTCGTCGCGAGCGAGTCGGGAAGGAACGCGCTGAACTCATCGACGGAGACATCGCCGCACTCGATCCGGCCGGGCATGAACTGCCTCTCCTCGCCGACTACTCCGTTGCGTTTCGCGGAACCGAACCCGAAGTGAATACGAGGGCAGCGCTCGGCGCGCTGGAGAGAGTGAATGCCCAACTCGATCCCCAGCACGAAGAGGCCATGGCTGCACTATGGGCCAACGACCTCGTGGCTGTCATAGATCGCGACCGGTTAGTTGCTGAGACAGAAATCCCGCTGGAACTGCGAGCCTCCAATGAGCAGCCAATTCTGGAGGGTGCACTGCAGGCCGGGATCAAAGATGCGTTGGAGGTCGACGAAGACAAGGATGACGAATTTGCGGTCAAACGGCAGGACCTGCAGCGGATCATCGCAAGTCTGCGACCACACCGGATCGCCAACACCAAGTTTCGCATGGGCCAGGCGATAAGCGATCGCACCGCCCGGACCTCGGTCGGGTTCGCCATCATTACCGACGACGGAGGACGTCTTCTCGAGGCCGGACCGGTGCTCGATGTCGATGCCACTCTCGCCACGGCACTCGCTGAGCTCAATCTGGTCTATGTAACCGCACAGGAAAAGGCAGCGAAGATGGAGAGCCTCTACAAACAACTGCCGTCATCCACCACCCGACCCGCAGTCGCCGCCGCCCTCGCCGACCTGTCCGATGACGTCGACGCCTCATACCGCCGTTACGAGGCAGTGCGACAAACTCTTGAGACCCAGGGAGCAATGCTCAGCCGCGATGGGTTGTCCATCCCGGCTATCGCCGCCCTGTTGCTAATGAACAACGATGCAGATGACGTCGGCGACTTCGTGGCGGCCTACGAAGAGAACCGACGCCAGGGTGTCGAGGCCGACACCGCTGTTGAGTACGCCTTGGCCGGGCTCACCCATCCGGGAGAGATCGGTCGGGTCCGCAGCGAGGCAAGCAGGCTAGGTCTCCCCATTTCGCTGACTGCGGCGCTGCTGCGTCGCCGCGACGACGGACCTGAGGTCTTCCACGCACTAGCGGATCAGCTGGCAGCGACCGGGGTCAAGGGAGATACCCGGCGCACTATTGCCGCCGTTCTCGCAGTTTCGCTTGAGCCGGCCCAGGCAATACGAAGGTGGTCAGAGGCCCGCCAAGCTCTCTCCACCCTCGGGCTGGTTGGCTCGTACGCCGATGTTGCAGCCGCCTTCGGCGCTTCTGATCCCCGCGGACCTCGTACCTTTGCCCTTGCCTACGCTGCACAGCGCCAGGCGTTGAGCAGAAGCACCATCGACGATGCCGACCGCTTCGCTCCTGAACTGGCTCACGATGGAACCGGCAACCAGACCGACTCTTGGAGTCAGGCTCCGATTCCCCGCGGTCTTGGCCACTTCGACCCGTATACCTTGCTGTTCTATCACTGGGTTGTCACCAAGGGCAGCCGTGGCTCATACGGATGGGAACCGGTGTACCAGGACAACTCGTGGTCACGTGACTCCAACTCATGGTGGGGTGGCGGAGGCGGCTTTGGCGGAGGCGGCTCGGGGAGCGGCGGCTCTTCCTGGGGTGGCTCCTGGGGAGGTGGCGGCGGCAGCTTCGGCGGTTTTGGTGGCGGCGGCGGCTTCTCCGGAGGCGGCGGAGGCAGCGGGTGGTAGCCGACCGGATTACCTCGACGGCCAACCAACGGGTCAAAGCGTTCGCCAAACTGAAGACTGCGCGGGAACGCAGAACCACCGGGCTCTTTCTAGTTGAAGGAACCCGCGAGGTGGCCAGGGCGATAGCCGCCCGTGTCGAGATCGAAACGCTGCTGGTGTGCCCGGAGCTGCTTGCCGAGCCGTTCGTCGCTCCTCACGACATCGAGACCGTGGAATTGGCTCCGGAGCCAATGGCACGGGTCGCGATGCGGGACAATCCACCGGGGAGCATTGCCGTGGCTCGCCAGTTCGACACAAGCCTGGAACACCTCCAGCTTGGCCCCAACGCTCTGGTCCTCATTGCGGAACAGGTTGAGAAGCCCGGCAACCTTGGTGCGATGATGCGCACCGGCGACGCCGTCGGTGTCGATGCCATCATCGTCGCCGATGGGGTGACAGACGTCTTCAACCCCAACGTGGTCAGAGCCTCGCAAGGCGCTTTGTTTTCAGTACCTCTTGCCGTCACCCACAGCGGGGCTGCAATTGCATGGGCGGCGGCCAACTCAATCCACGTGGTCGGGGGCTATCCGTCGGCAAACAATGAACTGTGGCAAGTCAAGATGATGGGGCCAACCGCGGTCTTGGTCGGCGCCGAGGACGTTGGAATCTCCGCCGCATGGGCAAATGTCGTCACCCCGGTCCGCATCCCGATGGCAGGAGCTGCAGACAGCCTCAACGCCTCGGTCTCAGCCGCCATCCTGCTCTTCGAAGCAATCCGCCAGCGCAAACTCGCCTAAAGGCAGGTCTGTTGGCAGCTCCTAAGAAGGAACTGCTGCAACGGTCCTAGAGCGCCTCAGCAGTTTCCGCAGGAAACTGCTCAAGGAACTCGCCGCAGGCGAGTTCCTGGTTGCTGGGTGGTCGACCTGGGTGTCGAGTCACCTCCACATGCCGCAACGGCCAATGCCAAGACAGCCGCAAGTACAAGACGTTTCATCATCTGAGATCCCCAATAATTTGTAGGCGTGGCCGACGGTCAGCTCGGATCAATAATCGGCACGATATGGAAGGTCTTTGTCGGATAGTCTTTGTCGGATAGTCTTCGTTGGATGATCGACTACATCGAAGCCATCAGGGACGAATCTGCTCTATTTGCCCAACTCGTCGAAACGGCTGCGCCCGATAGCGTTGTCCCATCTTGCCCTGGCTGGTCGGTAGCCGACCTCACTTGGCACTTGGCCGAGGTCCAGTATTTCTGGGCGTCGATAGTCGAGAACCTGCTCGAATCGCCAGAGGATGTCGTCGAATTGCGGCGTCCGCCGGATGTGGAGCTCCTCGATCTGTTCACTCAGCAGAGCGCCCAGCTGCTCGTGACCCTGCAATCACACCAACCTGCCGAGGTGTGCTGGAGCTGGCACGACGCCGGACACAGCGTCGGCTGGGTGCTGCGCCGCCAAGCACACGAGGCACTGATCCACCGGGTGGATGCCGCATTAGCAGCAGGAAGCTCGGTTGCTGTCGACACCGCGCTGGCCGCCGATGGTGTTGATGAGGTGCTGCGAGTGATGATCGATGCCAGCAGCATCCCCGAATGGAGCTCGTTCGTCCCAGACGGAACTACGGCATCGATCATCACCGACGATGGACAGTCATGGGCTCTGGAGCTCGGTCGATTCGGTGGCACCAGCCCCACGTCGGGCACCACCTATGACGACCCCGCGTTGCGTTTACGCGATCCGATCGAACAGCCTTCGATCAGCATCCACGGCACAAGTGCCGATCTCGATCTGTGGTTGTGGGGACGGGGTTCAACAGAGTCGCTCCGCGTCCAAGGAGACGCCGCGCTCGTAGCGATGATCAGGGACGCCGCCACCGCGGGCACCCAGTAGCCATCGCTACGGCTTGGACATGGCCCAGATTCCGTCATCGTCAAGCATTCGGTTGATCAACTCGAGCCGGGCGACGGAATCGCCGTAGTTGGCAGCCCCCGTTGTCTTGATGTAGACCGGGGGGCCTTGACGGACGATGGTTGGCACATCGCTCACCCCTAGCTCACGAGCCTTGGCAGTAGCCTCGCGCAGCAACTCCAGACCGGGTTCGATGGCCCTGGCGATGACCTCATCGCCGTCGATGCCGGCAACATGTGCGGCCACGGCGAGGGTGGCGTCCTTACCGGGGTGATCCTTCTCCTGGTACACCAGAGTCATCAGGGCACGAACAAACAGCTGGTGCTTGTCCGGCTGTGCGTCGCGCACCGCGGCACAGGCGGCTAGAGCTCGAACCTTTGCCGGGATATCAGATGGCCCTACGTCGGTCACCAGGAACTCTTGCCAGTCCAGAGCTACGTTGACACCCTTGACCTGAGATGCCTTCAGTGCTGTCGAATAGACGCGCCACACGTCATATGTCTCGAAGTTGTAGAAGATGCGTCCGCTGAAGTCCATGTCGGCAGGCTACCTGGTCCATGTGGCGGTGATTCTTGACATCGAACGTGTGTTCGGTCTACCTTCCTGGGATGGCAATCCCAATCCAGCGCACCTTCGACGATCTCGGTACGCCACTGCATGAGGTGTCGTTTTGCGTGCTGGACCTGGAGACAACCGGCGGCTCTCCGGCAACCTGCGAGATCACCGAGGTCGGAGCAGTCAAATATGTGGCCGGCGAACTAGTCGGAACGTTTGACACGCTGGTGAATCCGGGTTCGCCAATCCCACCCACGATCACCGTCCTGACCGGTATCACCCAAGCCATGGTGATCGAGGCCCCGAGGATCAACGAGGTACTCCCTTCGCTGCTCGAGTTCATCGGAACCTCCGTAATTGTTGGCCATAACGTCCGGTTCGACATGTCGTTCCTGAACGCCGCGGCGGAGCGTCTCGGCTACGGCAGGCTGCCCAATCCAACCGCCGACACGCTCGGGTTGGCCCGGCGTCTGGTTCGCAGCGAGGTTCGCCGTCTCAATCTCGCGACGCTGGCCGCCCACTTCCGCGCCAGTGTCACCCCAAATCACCGCGCTCTCGCAGATGCCCAAGCGACCGCCGACGTGTTCTGGGCGCTGCTGGAACGTGCCGGCACTATCGGAGTCACCGACCTCGACGATCTGCTCCGCCTTCCCACCGCACGCGGCGCCCCGCACTACAGCAAGATCGCATTGACCGAACGTCTTCCCCGCAAGCCAGGCGTCTACATGTTCCACGACAAGGATGGCCAAGTCATCTACGTGGGAAAAGCCAAGAATCTCAGGACTCGGGTCCGGTCCTACTTCTACGGTGACAGCCGTCGCTCAGTCGAGCAAATGTTGCGAGATCTGGCCGACATCGATTTTCGAGTGTGCACCACCGAGATCGAGGCAGAGGTGACCGAAGTCCGCCTGATCCACTCCTACGTACCGCGTTACAACCGTCGATCGCGACCACCCAAGTCACCGCAGTATGTGAAGCTGACAGCCGAGGAGTTCCCGCGTCTCTCGGTGGTCAGGACTCTGAAGGCCGATGGTTGTCTCTACCTGGGTCCATTCCGATCACGCCGTGTCGCCAACCATGTCGTCGCCGCCATCTGGGATGCGGTTCCGATCCGGCGCTGCCTGACCAAGGGCGGCAACCGGAGCGCGGCATGCAACTTTGCGCAGCTGGGAGTTGCTCTGTGCCCGTGTGACGGCAGTGTGTCGGCCGAGGCGTACCGTGAGATCGTCACCAGGCTGCGCAGCGGGATTGAGGATCAACCCGCCCAACTTCTCGAGCCCCTCGTCGAGCGTCTGCGAAGTTACGCCAAGGGGGCACGCTTCGAGGAGGCGGCCGAGTTGCGTGACCGGCACCGTGCCCTGGCGCGCGCCCTCGATGACCGCCGCAACTGGGGCGTGCTTCAGCAGGCAGGCTTGCTGTGGGCCGAGGACCAGAACGGGGATAGCATCCTTATCGAGCACGGCCGACTCATCTCTTCTTGGTCCGGTGACGACCAGGCTCCGTTGACAACCACCGCCGCGGCCACACCGTCGGCACACCGGGTACCCGAATCGGTCGCCACCGCAGAAGAGAGCCGTCTGCTGTGGAAATGGCTCAATCGTCCCACCGTTCAGATCGTGGAATCCACCAATCCGCTGGCGACCCCGCTTCACCCCGTACGGGCGCTGACTTCACTCGCTGGCTAGGCGGGAACGCCTACCGCGTTCCTTGCAAGTTCGGCTACGCCGAACTCGAGGCGAGTGCCGGGAAAACGTCTTCGATGTTCCCGCCTTTCTATCCCATTACTCTGCTCGTATGAAGTTCATCGTTCGCAAGGGCTCAGACCCCATCGGCAAAGCAGATTCCGCACTCCTGACCGCCCTGGGATTGCCGGGTGGCGGCATTGTTGCGCTGGGAAAGACCCACATCTTGGTGAGTCCCGGCGAGACGACGTCAGCAAACGCAATCATGCTTGGCGAGCGGGCCATAGCCAATGCCGGAGTCGCCATCGGCGATTCCGTTGACGTGATCAGAGCTCTGCTCCCCGAGGCGCGTCGGGTGGTCATCTCCCCGCTCGCTGCCGATATCGACGCACGCCACCTCGCTCGGTCTCTGCAGGGCTCACCAGTGTCGGAGGGCGATCGAGTTGCTGTGCAGACCGGCTACGGCAAGGAAGCCGATGCCGCTCTTGTCGAGGTGGACGTAACCTCCGTGACTCCGGGGCCGGCGGCGGTCGTTGGCAGTGCCACGGTCGTCCATGAAGTCGGCGAAGACACTGAGGATCTTGTCGATCAGCCGGCAGGAGGCCCT
>JASJHC010000114.1:0-5426 GCA_033791245.1 Acidimicrobiia bacterium
GACCGTGGTGGCCGTGACCGTGGTGGGCGTGATCGTGGTCGTAGCGAGAAGCGCGAAGAGCGGAGTGACACGTCAAAGCGGACTGTTGTCTCGTTCGAAGACGAGTTCGAAAAGGGTCAATAGAGACCTGGGTCTAGTACCAAACAGAACTGAGGCCCCCGGAGATCCGGGGGCCTCAGTCGCGTCTAGATAGCTCAGACCCGTTCCTGGGAGGTGGTGCTAGAACCACCCTTCGCCGGCGCATGCGGCTGGCGAACCTGAACTGGCGATCTTGTGCCCTAGTCCTCGAGGAGGAAGGTGAGCTTCATGTCTACTCGGAAGTGTTTGATCGTTCCGTCGCTGGCGAGAACAACCTTCTGCTCCGATATCCAGGCCCCTCGAATACCTTCGATGGTTCGCTGTGCTTTGCTGATGCCTTTTCGTATGGCATCTTCAAAGGACCCGGGTGAGGTAGACGTGATCTCAATCACCTTCGCTACTGACACGTGAGGCTCCTCTCATAGGGAGTGTCTTCCTGCAAGGGTACCGCGTCCGTGTCTGCTCAACTAGTCAAGGGCGGGAGGGACTTCGACTACCAGCGTGGTGCCATCTTGGCGCCGAGGTAGCCACCACTTGCGGACCCGACGACCAACCAGATGAACGGGAGCGAGCCAAGTGCGAGTCCGATCAGGATCCCGAGCACCGCACCGACGATCATGCCGATCCGCATCCCATTGATCCAGTCATAGTTGGTGTGGCCCTGGGACTTGTCGTCTTCACTCATAGTGGCCCTTCTTCACCCCTCATCGTATGTCTGTCAGCGGTGTAGTTCGAGCAAAACTGTCGTGTGGTGCTGTGGGATTTCTTTGGTTCTTCCTATCGTTGGGGAACCGGTGGGCCGACAAAGGACGTCCAACCCGGTACACAACAGGGGAGACCCGACGATGAAGATCAAAAGGCCTTGGCAGGTACTGCCGATACTGATGCTTGTAATGATGTTGGTGCTGACCGCCTGCTCGGGCGATAGCGACTCGAGCGACATGACGACTGCAGCTGCGACGGAGACCACGGCTGCATCAGGCGACGTGGCCGAAGAGGCGGCGTACCAGGAGGCTGGCGCACCGAGCGACGGAGAGACTGCGCAGGCCGCCGACACTCTTGGCAGCGGGGGCGTCGATGGCGCCCTGCTGCAAACAAGTTCGTTGGGCCGCGACATCATCTTTACCGCCGATATGACCGTTGCGGTCACAGATGTCGCCGCGGCGGGCACCGAAGCGACACGGATAATCCAAGAGCTTGGTGGCTTCTTGTTCGGGCAGCAGACCACTGGTGCTCCGGAACCGCTCAGCCTTCTTACCTTCAAGGTGTTGCCAGGCGACTTCCAACAGGCGTTGGCGCTGCTGGGCTCGGTTGGCGAGGTGCGAACCCAGAACGTCTCTGCTGACGATGTTACCGAAAAGGTTGTCGACCTGGAGAGCAGGATTAGTACCTCGGCAGCAAGCGTCGAGCGGCTCAAGGGCTTCCTCGAAGCTGCAACCGACATCGAGACGATCGCCGAATTGGAAGGACAACTCCTGCAACGCGAGACCGATCTCGAGACGATGCGGGGCCAGCTGCGCACCCTGCGTGATCGTGTCGATCTCGCCACCATCTATCTCACTCTCACCGAAGCGCTGAGTGCGCCGTCCCTCGACGTCAATGTCACCGGCTTTGAAGGGCACGAGGACGGCGTTGCTTGTCCCGCCGAAGGCCGGATCAGCGTCGAAGAAGGCGAAAAGGCCACCGTGTGCTTTGAGATCACCAATACCGGCGATACCCCGCTGGCGGGCTTCACTCTTCGTGATGCCGTGCTTGATGTCGAGCTGAGCGACCTGATCGTTGTTTGGGGCGATGCCAACGGCATCCTCGAGCCAGGCCAGTCGTTGGTGCTGGCTCATGAGATGGTCGTGGAACGCAATCAGCGCACCCAGACCAGGGTGAGTGCGGAACCTGTCGACCAGGACGGAAATCGGGTCGAAGGGCGTGAGGTAGTGAGCACCGTTTCGATGGGGATCGATGCCGTCGATCCTGGCGGTCTCCCCGGGTTCAACGATGGCTTGCAGGCAAGCTTGGAAGCACTGCTTGCCATTGGCGGTCTGTTGATCCTGTTTGCAGGCGCAATCCTTCCGTTTATCTGGGTGATCCCGATCGGGGTATTGGTGTTGCGTTGGATGTCACGTCGTGAGGCGGAGCGCAACGAGAGTGGTGTTACTCCAGGGACGCCGCCGTGGGAAACCACCGAGCCGGCAGAAATGGTCGACGTAGAAGCCGCCGAGACTGAAACCGAGCTGCCCGAGGCTGACTGACTAAGACAGTCTGGCGTCCCGCAGCGCCGAATACGGCGGCTGCGGACGCCAGACTTTCAGGGGTTGCCTATCGAACGTATGTTCGATAGGGTTGGTAACCCAATTAGGCGGAGACGGTGGCGAACGCAGTACAGCTAGAGCAATTCAAATCACCGTCTAATGATGTTGATTCGACCAGTTTGCTGTCGCTGCAGCCGGGACGGGTAACAGGGCTAATTGGTCACCCCGGGTTTGGATTGACCCGGCTCGGTTTGGTGATGCTTGCCTCAAGAGAACAACTGGGTCCAGTTGCCTATCTTGACGTTAGAGGCTGGCTGAGTCCTCCTGCAGCTTGGGAAAGTGGTATATCCCCAGAACGTTTGGTGGTGGTGCGCTGTGACGATCCGGTGCGATGGGCCCGGGTCGCAGCCCACCTGCTCGAAGGGGTTGGCGCGGTATATGCCGAGGTACCGGCGCATACCAAACCTGCACAGCTTCACAAGCTTGCCGCGCTGGCTCGCAGCCGCAAGACCCCATTGGTGTTACGTCCTGTCCAGGGTGATCTACCCAACGGGATGGCTCATCTACGTCTCGAAGCCCGTCAGGTGCTCTGGGAGGGAACCGACCAGGGCCACGGGAGGCTGACTAACCGCAAACTGATATTCGAAGCATCTGGCAAGGCAATGCGGGGCATGACCCGGCTCATAGAGGTAAACGATGATGGAACGAACGCTTTGCGTTTGGTTTCCGGACTGGCCATTGCGCCGTCCGGACGTGCCACCGGCTGAACCCTGCCAGGCGGTTGACGACAAGAACTTGGTGGTTGCCGTCAACAAGATGGCTACCGAGGCTGGTATCCAGGTAGGGATGCGTCGTCGCGAAGCCGAAGCGGTGTGCCCAACAGTTACCACTATCGAGCATGACCCTGGAGCAGAAATGGCCAGGTTCGAGCGGGTGGCCGTCGCCGTTGAGACTCTTATCCCTCGTATCGAAGTCATGTCCCCTGGTTTGATAATGGCACCGGTGACGGGGGCAGTTCGCTACTTCGGGGGAGAAGACCCGTTGGTAGATCGGGTGGCTAAAGAGATCGATGTGGTCGCCGGTCCCGGGTTTCGTATCGGGCTGGCTGCGGGTCCCTTCGCAGCAAGGCGGGCTGCTGAGTTGGCCACCGATGGCGATCCGATCTGGGTGGTCGATGACGATGATTCGTTCCGGGCTGCACTTGATGTTGCCGCCTTAGGCAGCGAGGACATTGCAGCTGTATTCCGTTGGCTCGGTATCGGAACCCTTGGAGAACTCGCCAATCTCCCTCGAGAAGCCGTTGTCTCCCGGTTTGGGCCCGATGGGTTACGAGCACATCAGTTGGCCTGTGGCGAAGATCGGGAAACGCTCAATCGTGTCATTGCCGAGGACATGAGCATCGAGGAGAAGTTCGACCCCCCGCTGGAGAACCTGGAGCAAGTGGCGTTTGTGGCTAGGTCATTGGCGCATCAGTTGCTCGAGGCGCCTGGCCTTCGAGGAGCGATTCCCCACCGTATTGAAGTTGAGGCGGAGGCCGCAGACGGAACCATCCGAAACCGGACGTGGAGAAGCGCCGACCCCTTCGACGAACGGATGCTGGGCGAGCGGGTCCGTTGGCAGTTACAAGCTTGGCTCGACACTGCCCGGTTCCAGAGCGGGCCCGGCATCAGAGGGGGGCTGGTTCGTCTCCGGATCGTGCCTGCCGACCTGTCTGATCACGGTCGCCAGCTTGTGCTTGACGAGGATGCTCTTTCTACGGCTGAAGCACAACGAGCTTTTGCCCAGACCCAAGCCATCGTCGGCAACGACGAGGTGCTCCAGGCTATTCCCCAAGGCGGCAGGGATCCCGGAGAACGGTCTCTTTGGTATCGATGGGGAGAAACCCCTCCCTTTCCCGAGCGTGACCCGCAGGCTCCTTGGCCGGGACAGGTGCCGGCACCGATGCCGGCGTTGGTACCTCCGGATCCCTTTCCCCTTGAGGTCGAGTGGGATGGGGGTATTCCCACTCGGGTACGGCTTGGCAGCCGTTGGGTCGAAATCATTTCCTGGGCGGGCCCATGGCGCAAAGTCGGCCGTTGGTGGGACGGGGAACACCCCTCGGATCGGTATCAGCTGGTCACTTCCGCAGGGGCATTCTTATGTGCGGTTGTGGACGGTAAGACTTACATGGCAGGGGTCTACGACTGATGTCTCGAGAAATCCGCAGCGATGATTTCATACACCCGTTCCCGGAGCGTTTCGATATCCGAGGGTGCCAGGTCTGCGGTCGGGATTGGCTCGTGAATGACAACGTCGGCATGGCCTTTGTAGAACAGCTTCGATTCCGGCGGCCATACATCCCATGTGCCGTTGACCGTCACCGGCACCACCGGCAGCCCGGTACTGATTGCCATCCGAAACGCACCCTTTTTGAAGGGGTGAAGATCTCCGTCACGGCTGCGTGTTCCTTCGGCAAACACGATCAGCGAGTAGCCATTCTCTTTGGCTTTTGCGACGCCCTCATTGATCGCGGCGTAGGAGCGGGCTCCGGCACCACGGTCGATCTTGATTATCCCTGCAACGTGGAGCGCTTGGGCGAAAACAGGAATCTTGTACAGCTCTTTCTTGGCGAGGTAACGGATCGGAGTCGGGATAGCTCGAAATAGGAGCGGAACATCGAAGTTCGAAAGATGATTGGACAAGAAGAAGTACTGGGTGTCGGGTTTGACGTTCTCGGTGCCACTGACGGTGTAGCTCATTGGCGGCACCAGCAGAAAGACCCGACTCCACAGTTGGATCAGATGCTCCCCGATCTTCCGGAGGCGAAGCGTCAGCACAAGGATGAGGGCTGCCGAAATCATGATCGTGTACAACACGAACAACGGGACGGCTATCGCCGACTTCAAGCCGAGCAGGATCTTTCGGAGCATCGAGGTAGCGTAGTGCAACCCGTGAGGGCCAAGGAGAGGCATTGCGAAAGTTAAGCAACGATCAAGCGCGTCGGATTGTGCTTGCGGCTCAAGGGTTTTCCGACCAACGACCGCAGGGTCGGGTTGACCGACGCCACTTCCGCAAAGTGATCGATCGGATCGGGCTGCTCCAACTCGACTCGGTGAATGTGCT
>JASJHC010000115.1:0-4509 GCA_033791245.1 Acidimicrobiia bacterium
GACGACAACACCACGCAACTGGTCGGGATGTTCCGCCGCGAATCTGTCGTGGCTGCCTATCACGTTGCGCTGGGGACCTCGACTGATCGCCATCTCTATCGAGACCGAGTCCGGGTACGAACCCAGCCCGGTGCTTCCTTCTTTGATGCCGCGTTGCCCCAGCAGTCACCGCTTGCGGGCAGGGCTGTTAGCCAAGTCCCCTGGCCGGCCGACGCCACATTGGTATCCATCCGCAGGGGAGCATCAGTATTGATACCGCGCGGGCAGATATCGCTGGAAGTTGGGGACACCCTCACCCTCTTTGGTACCGGGGAATCGCGCGAGGAGGTGAACCGCCTCATCGAGTCCGGATCAGTCAGCCTCGGTGATCAGGACCGTCCGTCGTAGGGGGCTTTACGCCGGTGCCCAGCAGCCTGGTTACGGCGCATGCCGCTCCGTACCCGTTGTCGATGTTGGCGACGACGATTCCTTGCGCACACGAAGCGAGCGCTGCGTGCAGCGCAGTTTCACCCCGGTTGGACACTCCGTAGCCAACCGATGTCGGAACAGCCACGATCATGCTGGGCACCAAGCCCCCAAGCACCGTGAACATCGCCCCGTCCATCCCGGCAACCGCAATGATCGCCCGATAGCGCGACAACTCATCAGCGATATCCAACAGCCGCCACAGACCAGCCACACCGACGTCCGCATACTCCGCGGCGGCAATACCGTGATACGACAAGGTGCGCAACGCCTCTCGGGCCACCGAGAGATCCGAAGTGCCGGCGGCGACGACCGCCACCTGTGGATCCTGGGTAGGTGCGCTCCAGGAACCCACGATTGCCGTTCGTGAATCCTCGTCGTAGTCCGTCAACTCCATTGGAACTGTCGCGGCCAGATCAGAACCCAGCCGGGTCAACAGAACATTGTCTGCTCCGGACAGAGCTTGAGTGACGGCCTCCTCTATCTGCGCAGCCGTTTTGCCTTCGCACAAGATGGCCTCCGGCATCCCAATCCGGTCCGGCCGATCGCGGTCATACCTGACATCTTGATCAGCCATTTTGGTGGACCACCGCGCTACCCATGCGATACGGAGTGAAGGCCACCGGTCGCTGCTCACGTCCGGCGACATAATCGGTCAACTTCGCCGCAGCATCCTCATGCAAGCTGTCGAGGGTGACCGGATCGAGTTGGATTTCGATGCGTTCCGCAAAGACCCGACACCGCACCGTGTCCGGCGACAACAGCTCTCTGGCGAGTTCCTCAACTTCGTCGACAAAACGCAGCCTGGTCGGGGTCACTGTGATCCCAGTCTCAAGTCTGCTGGCGAGACAAGGTGCGGCCGGGATTTCGGCGATCGAGCCGAGACCAACCTCACGGGCGATCGCTCTGATCCCATCTTTGCTGATCCCTGCCTCCACAAAGGGGTGGCGCACACTGCGCTCGGCTGCGGCGGCGAGGCCGGGACGGAAGTCCCTCAGATCATCGGTGTTGGCCCCTGACACGATCTGGAGCTCGGTCGACTCTGCGATCCGCCCGTACAAACTGGACTTGCAGTGGTAGCAGCGGTTGACCTCATTGGCCAGGTAGCGGTCGTTCTCGAATTCGCCAGCATCGACAACCTGTAGTGGCCATCCGAAGCGGTTCGCCAAACGCGCAATTCGCTCGGTCGCCCGCGGTGGGACCGCGGCGGAGACTGCATGGAACGCAACGAAGTCGTTCCCAAAAACGGCGTGAGAGACCGCGGCAAGCGTGAGGCTGTCGATGCCACCGCTGACGGCAACGGCCACCGGCCCCATCGACTCCAGAACATCA
This sequence comes from Acidimicrobiia bacterium, assembly GCA_033791245.1. Classification (GTDB taxonomy): domain Bacteria; phylum Actinomycetota; class Acidimicrobiia; order Spongiisociales; family UBA5794; genus JAAETI01. Next base: position 1,798 of record JASJHC010000115.1, read on the forward strand.
ACCAACTCTGTGTGGAAGGTATCTCTATTCATCGTCACCCTCGGCGAGTGCGGTGCTCTCGACATCGCGCCGCAGTTGTTGACGTTGCTGATGGCCGGGCGCATGCAGCCCAACATCGCTGATATCGGCCTTGGCAGTTGGGCCGCCCGGGCGCTCGACAACCTTCACAGAAACACCCTCGCCCGACGGGCCTTCCCGCCGTGACAGCACCTTCCTACTCTCCACCCGATAGCGCAGACCAATCGTTGTTGTCTGTTCGAAACATGCTTGGGCGACCGGATCCAGCGCGGCGGCAGTCGCCAAGACCTGAATGGCGTGACCCAGCCGACCCTTCTTCCCATAGGCCGGGGTCTGCACCGCTTCCAGAACATCGGGACAGTCACGAATGTTGTCCAAAGCGATGGCGAGATCCTCCGGGGTCTGGTCATCGACCATGAACTCGACCACAACCACCTGTTCGTCATTTGAGACACCGGTGTCGAGAACGTAATGCCGCGAGCGGAGCAAGTTCGGTATGCCGGGTAGAGATCGTGTCCCAAATCCATGTCCGGTCTCCGTAGATCGGAACGCTCCCGCGGCCAGTCCCGACGTTGGATCCAGGTGGGGCAGAATCGCCGCACCGGTCGGCGTGATCCGCTCCCCGCTGACTCCGTCGTCAACGAATCGGAAGCCGCGCAGAAGTCGTTGGGTGGCCGGTGCCGGGACAGGGAGTGCGCCATGATCAGTCTGAATCAGTCCGCCCCCAACCGGCAACGGACCCACGGACCAGCTCGCCGGCGCCAACGCCTCGATGAGGCAGGCCGCCCCGACTACATCGGCGATCGAATCCATTGCACCGACCTCGTGCAGGACAACATCACCGACGGCGACGCCATGAACCTCCGCCTCGGCATCAGCAATCAGCTGCAGAATCGCAACAGCCCTCGATCGGACCGACTCTTCGAGCGGAGCATTGCGCAGCGCCTCCAAGAGCTCCGGAAACCGATGGTGCCCAGCTGTGTCCGCGGGGGACGGCGGCTCAATTCTCATGCGAGTTCCGGTCAAACCACCGTCGCTCACCACAACCGGTTCCACGATCCAAGATGCGGGCAAACCGCTGGCCCGAATCGCCTCTACCGTGTGGCCGACCAGGTCCGGGCGCGCATCGAGCAGGGCAGCGATAAACATGTCACCCGCCATACCACCGACGACATCGAGGTGGACATGGCTGTGCTCTTGACTACTGATGGTCACGCACACGCCGCGCTGCAAGATTGACCGCCATCCCGCCGGAGTAGCACTCCGGCGTCGCCAGGATCCTTGGGTTTTTGCCCACATGGCGTTCCGCGTCCTGCAACGCGTCCTCTACGGTCGCCAGGGTCCGATATCCCATGCCTCTGGCGTAGCCGGGCTTTTCCGCACCCACCATGTAGACCTGGGAGCACCACTTGAGCGGGACCGCTCCGCCGGCCATCATCGACATTGCGTGGAATGGGTGGTAGGTGTAGCTGTTTGAGTAGCTGAAGCAGTACCCATTGTCAGTCGAGATGCGATGCGCCTCGTCGGACTCGAGGAACTGTCTCGGGGTGGAGTAGTCCTGGAGCGCCTCATAAGTCTCCTCGTACGATGGAAACCACTCCTTGTTGAACCACCCATCACATGAAGACACCGCAACGATGACCGGGTCGGGTCGGAGAGCCTCGAAGCAGCGCGAGTACTGAGTGCCGATTGCCAGGCTCATCAGGATCGGATTGGTCCCCATCCCCGGTCCGTAGTGGAAGTCGCGGGGAACACCGACCAGCAGAATATCAGCCGGCTCCTCCAGCTCATCCAGGACCACATTGGCGCGGCTCCCGGCCAGCGGCCACGTGGCACCCTCAACGGCTGCGGTGCGGCCTGCCTTGACATCGAGCACATCGCCCTTCTGCCCAAGCACCGCATCGATAGTGAAGAACTGCTTGCCGGTCCGTTCCTCGATCGCCTCACCGATTGATCGAAACTGCTTGCGCTGATGGGAATTGATCGCACCCCCCAGCCAGTCTTTGCGAAGCATTGTCTTTGGCGAATGGTGGCTGGCGATCGACGCCCGCCCTGCCGTCCCCGTCACCATCATCTTGTAGCCACCGGAGTAGCCGCCGTACGGATTGGCCGCACAATGGCCAACCAAGATCGGGATGTCGGCGTTTGCCACAATCCGATTCGTCTGCACCGCATTACCCATGTCATCGAGCCCGAGGTCGAGCACATCCGGACCCTCGGCATCATGGTTGACGATCCGGTTCGGCCAGAAACTATCAACAATCTCGGGACCGAGATACCAGAGCCACTCTTCGTAGGTGTTCTTGCGATGCAGGCCCTGGGCACACAGCAAGCTGATGTCCTCGAGCCGGCATCCGCCCTGCAACAGATCATCGACGATCATCGGTATCGAAACCCGGCGATGCGCTAGCGGATGGGCCCCGCCCTTTACCCGGTCCGGAAAGACAATCACTGCGGTCTTGCCCGGGCCCGCGAGTTCAGTCAGCGGCGGCATTCCCAACGGAGCGTCGAGCGCAGCTCTGGTAGCCGCAACGGGGTCAACCATCGGTGGGTCAACATAGGCCTCGCCGTAACGGACAACGACCGAGGAATCGGGCAACTCCACGGACATCTTCCGCGTGCCGTAATCAAGATCAATTGATTTCATTTCATTGCTCCATCGTTGCCACGGGATTCTCGAATAGCTTGACCAGG
>JASJHC010000116.1:0-4848 GCA_033791245.1 Acidimicrobiia bacterium
ACGGATGCAACATCCTCGGTTGGGGTAGTAGGGGTTTCCGCGCCCTCGACAGCCTCAGGCTGTGTTGGCTCGGTTGCCGTATCGTCGGCCATGCGTGTACATCAACTCCTTGGGAAACATGGTTTTGTCTCATGCGCGCGCGGGCGTAGAGAACGGACGGGATGGTAGCACGCAAAGGTGGAGGGATAGCAAAGTGTTTCTAACTCTGTGGCAATACTTGGCATACGTCCGCCTAGTGCTCGCAGTCCGCCAACGTCTTGCCAACCGCCGATTCGACCCGCAGCGGCACTCGGAGGCTAACGATCTCCTCCATTACCGACCGGGTCAGCTCACCAACTGCGTCAATCTCGTCATCGGGTACCTCGAGCACTAACTCATCGTGTATCTGGAGCAACATCTCGGACTTGTAGCCACCGGATCGCAACTTCTCCTCGAGTACCACCATGGCCTTCTTGATGATGTCAGCGGCCGAGCCCTGAATGGGGGCATTCAATGCCATGCGCTCCCCCGACTGGCGGGTGCGAAAGTTGCCGCTGGTGAGCTCTGGAAGATACCGACGTCGGCCAAGCAGGGTTGTCGTATAGCCAGACTCCCGAGCTTCAGCGACAATGCCCTGCATAAAGTCTCGGACATCAGGGAAGCGCTCGAAGTAGACATCGATGTGGCCCTGCGCCTCTTTCGTACCTATCTCAAGGCGTTGCGCCAACCCGTACGCCTCCATTCCATACAGCAAACCGAAATTGATCATCTTGGCGTATCGACGCTGTGCCATGTCGACGTCTTCAATCGGGATACCGTTGACGTTGGCTGCCGTCGCGGCATGAATATCGAGGTCCTGCTTGAAGGCTTCGACAAGACCTTGGTCCTCCGACAGGTGGGCGAGGATGCGAAGCTCGATCTGGCTGTAGTCGGCGACAAGAAACTGGCACCCCTCGTCAGCGACAAAGGCCTGGCGAATCGCCCGGCCCTCTGCGGAGCGAACCGGGATGTTCTGCAGATTGGGTTGCTCCTGCGACAACCGCCCCGTCGCCGCCGCCATCTGATTGAACCGACCTCGGACCCGTCCGTCGGGCTCGACCAGCGGGAGGAGCGCATCCACATAGGTCGATCGCAACTTCTCCAACTCCCGGAACGTAAGCAGATCGGCCACCATCGGATGCTCGTCTCGGAGTTTGCCAAGAACCGATGCATCCGTTGACGGCACCCCCTTTGGGGTTTTCTTGAGGATCGGGAGCTTCAGGCGCTCGTAGAGCACCTCGCGCAGCTGTAGCGTCGAGTTGACGTTGAAGGGGCCGCCTGCAGCCTCGTGGATTGCTGCTTCCAGCTTGGCGAGTCGTGACCGAAGATCGTCCCCAAATGACGTGAGGAAGGACCGGTCGACACCCACGCCTGTCGACTCCATCCTGGCCAGGATTGCCACCAGCGGAAGCTCGATCGTGAGGAAGAGGTCCGCCTCGCCCCGCGACTCCAACTGTTCACGCAGCGGAGCGACCAACTCTCTGACGGCCAAAGCGCGCCGCCCCATCGCCTCGAGATCGGGACCGCCGCCACCATCAAAGTCAAAAGCAGCCTGGGAGTCGGAGGCCGAGTCCTCTTCCGGCGGCGCCACCGCAATGCCAAGCTCGCGGTAAGCCAGATCCTCCAAGTCAGGGGCCCGCTGGCCCGGATTGATCACGTAGCCAGCAAGCGCCGTATCAAAACCGAGCCGGGGCGGGTCGAGTTCTGCGTCGACAAGGGCCCGGAGTAGCGCCTTGGCATCGTGGCCGGCTATCCCCGCTTCACGATCAACGCAATCAATGAATAGGTCAAGATGCTCATGAGGAACAAAGACTGCGGAGTCAGACCCCGTTGCCGCCACCACGCCTTGGATGCCCGCCGCGTCCCAGACCGGCTCCACTGCGACCATCCCCTCACCCAGCGCCGACTGAATCTGTTCACGGGTCGTTGCCGCGACCACTGAGACATCGACAGCAGCCACTTCTTCTGCGTGATAGCCACCAAGCTCACTCAGTCTGTCCCATACGTCACGGAAGGCGAGACCCTCAAAGACCTCGCGAACCTCATCCCGTTCCCATTCCTGGAGACGGAACGACTCCGTGTCAATACCATCCGGTGCCTCAACCACGGGCACGTCGGGAAGCATCTTCATCAGGTCTTGGTTCAGATAGACCTGATCACGGTGCTCCTCGAGGTTGAGACGAAGCCTTGGCGTCTGCTCATCGAGGTGGTGATAGATACCGTCGAGAGACCCGTATTCGGCAATGAGCCGCGCTGCGGTCTTCTCCCCGACTCCGGGAACTCCCGGAAGATTGTCTGAAGAGTCGCCACGCAGGGCGGCGTAGTCACGGTATTGCTCTGGCGTTACTCCGTACTTCTTCGATATCCACTCCGGGGATGCCGTCACCACGTCCGAGATACCACGCCGCGTATAAAGGACCGTCACGTCGTCGGAGACCAACTGGAAGCTGTCGCGATCGCCAGTGACCACCAGCACCCGCCACGAGTCGGTGACCGCCTGTGCCGTCACTGTTGCGATGACATCGTCTGCCTCATAGCCCGGCGAGGTGAGCTGTTTGATCTTGAGTACATCGAGCACTTCGCGGATAAGCGGGAGCTGGCTGGCAAAGATATCGGGTGGCGCTTCGCGCTGCGCCTTGTAGTCAGGGTATTTTTCCTTGCGCAGGTTGGGTCCGCGTACATCCCAGGCAACCGCGATCGCATCAGGTTGTTCTTCACGCAACAGCCTGATGAGCATATTGGTGAATCCAAGGACCGCGTTGGTTACCTGACCCGCAGGGGTGGCCAGATCAGATGGCAGCGCATAAAAAGCGCGATAGGCAAGGCTGTGTCCGTCGAGGAGTGCAAGAGTCGGCATCCCCTGATCGTAACGGTTCGCGGACGCCGACGTTCGCTACTCGACCAGCGCTACCGGGTTGCCCTCGATGTGAGCCGACCACGTTGTGGTGTCGTTGGCGCCACCCGGATAGGTCACCTTTATCTGCCACCAGCAATCGGTCGTGCACACATAGTCACCGGGAATGTGCACCCGGATTTCGAGCTGGCTGTTGTTGAATGTGTTCGTGGCGTAATTGATATCGCAATTTGTCAGGTGACTAGGCGCCTGGCCAATCTTGTTCCATTCGCACTCGGGCAGAGATCCGTCGGGCATAATTATCTCTGTTCCGGCATTGCCAGAGTCCGGATCCCAAAGCTCAATGACCAGGTCTTTGCCCGCATGTACGCCTTGCACCTCTGCAAGATCCAACGTGGCTTCGTTGCCTGAGAAGTTCACATACACAGACATGTCGCCGAGCCCGTACATGCGCGGTTGGGTACCTGAGGTTGAGGCTCGGATTGAAAAGCGGTTGAGACCGCGTTCATCGCTGGTTCCAGGATCGTCGATTACTACCCGAAGCGGATAGACCCCGGCACCGGCGCTATACGAGGTACCGCAGATCTGGTCCCACAGCGAAGCCGTACCACCGGGGAGTCCCGCTTCGACGTCGTCCCAGTCGAGGTCACCGTCACTGTCTTGATCGTCTCCGCCGTTGACACTGCCGTCGCCGTTGAAGTCGGCAAAGCTGTCCTGCGGTGTGTATTCCCATGAACACAAGACCACGTTGTCGGTTGTGTTGAGAGGGGTTGGGTCCGGCGCATACAGAATGAACCACGTGTCCGGGCCCGGGCTTCCCCCCTGCGAGTTGTCACCGACTAGGACATTATCGTTACCGCCCCGGTAGAAGGGCCCGTCAAAAACCTCAACAGAGAGGTTGCTGGCACCCGAATCGACCTCGATCCCGTAGACGTATCCCCCTGTAATTGGTATGCCCCCGGAATATGTCGTCTCGCGTGCTTCTGTGTTCTCAGCGCAGCCGGACGTCGCTCCGCCGGCAACGCACTGCGAGGCGTAGCGGTCACCCATTTGCTGACCGGTGTAGTAGCCGTGAATGTTCGCCCAGAAGTTGGGGCTTCGTAAGGGATCGCTTGGGTCCTCACCAAAATATGGCAGGTCACTGCCCATCGGCAGCGGCAGCACGTACTCGGCAACCGCCCGCTTTGACATAGAAATCTGGTCGACACCGAAGATCTTCATGAAGAACGTTGGCACGTCGTGCTCGATAATCACAGCCAGCTGGAACTGATTGTCCACCGCGCTCGAATCATCGGCGTAGTCAATCGGAGTCACCGTCGTTCCAGCTGCGGTGGTGTCATATCCGTTCACCGTGGCGGTGGCGTTTGCCTGTGCGTATGCAGACGATTGATCTCCTGGCTCGTAGATGACTCCGGCGAGGGCGGCAGCATCAGCACCATGCTGGATGCGGAGACCGTTCAAGTACAGCCAGCCAAAATCGACCGAGAAGGCGGCGAACGCGATAAGTATGGTCATCGAAATCGCCACGAAAACCAGAGCAGCGCCCGACTCTGCCTTCTCTTCATCTCTGAAAATCCGGTGCGAGCAACGTTTCATCAGCTTGAGGAGGTTCACTACGGAGTCCCTCCGAAGACGTCAGGCTCGAGTCGTACTAGCGCACGTTCGGTGAAGTCGCGATCCAACGAGGTCAGAATATTCGTAATGGGTGTGTGGTGGTACTTGATCTCGACCCCGAGCACATCAAGCCCATCCGCATCGAGAACGGTGTCTCGGCTCGATGGCGGCCACCCGGTTGGTGCTATGTAGCTGCCATGGCCGGGATCTGGACATGGAACCCACTTGCAGGTTGGGTCAGTCGTATTGTAGACGTAGGTGTTGAAGGTAGCTGTCTTAGCCCCAGTAATAGGGTCGGCCTTAAAAATGTCGACGGAGACAACGACCGAAGCATCCACCTGGTCATAGAGACCGGCTTCCAG
>JASJHC010000117.1:0-3357 GCA_033791245.1 Acidimicrobiia bacterium
GCGCTAGCCATTGGGCGGCGTCGACCACGCCGAGCACGTTCCCAATTGGTCCTCGCCTAACGTGGCCGCCATGGAACATCACGAAACATCGACGCCGGACGGTTGTCGGTCAGTTCATCGGCACAACGCAACCGTCTGGGATGCGGCTGCGGTACGTCGTGATGTCTGGTCGACCCCGGTGAGCAGCGACGAGATTGCCGCAGCGAGCAACGGCGATTGGGCGGTCAAGCTGACACCCCATCGGTCCGTTCCGGCCGATTGGTTTCCCCCGCTAGGCGGTCTATCGCTGCTCGGGCTGGCCTCAGGTGGCGGCCAGCAGTGTCCCATCTTCGCTTCGACGCGCTGGTTCTCTCCGAATACTTGCCGACATCAATCGCCACGCGAGCCCGGAAGCCTCACAGGAGTGCTTGATCCTGCGCAGACTTGGCCATGGGCACCATCCCGCGGCCACACCGCACTGGTGAGATATATGCTTCATCAGGTGCACATACGCGTCGGAGAATTCGAGTGGTGGCTGGAGTAGTCCCCGGGTGACTGGAGAGGTGTTGGCATGAGCGAACCAATCGAGCAGTTCCGGCATGAGATCAGTGGAGCCATCAGGTCTATTGCGTTGGCCTTTCCCGAAACGACGGAAGGCTCATCCTGTGTGAACCGAGCGTTCAAGGCCGGCGGCAAGAATTTCGTTTTCCTGGGTGAGAAGGATGATGAAACCAACATTCGTCTGAAGCTCGATGCCTCCATACCGGCGATAGAGTCGCAAGCCGACACGGACAGCCGATTCGAGATCGGCCAGCATGGATGGACGATGCTGCGGTTCCCGCCCAACGACCCGCCACCAATCACGGACCTCGAGCGATGGATCACCGAGAGTTTCCTGCTCCTCGTCCCCAAGAAGATTGCGGCCCTGCTGGATTCCTGAATCGGACATAGCGTGGTCAACCGAGCCGAGTGACAAATCCTGAACTCTGCGCGCCATCGAGGAGGATTTGGCGTTGTCGCCATCCCCCTGGGCGATATCGCCGATCTAGGCTATGCGTGTGAAGAGATATGCGAATGGTGACTTCGTATACCCAACGCCACGACCGGTTCGGTGGAGCAAATCGGGGGTCACCGACTGCTCCTTCTTGGGAACCAGATAGCTGTGGAGGTTCGAGCGTCCGACTCGGTAATCGCCGGAGCGAGATTCGATGACTCCGCTGAGCGCGTAGCGGGTATCAATTGCCGCCATCGCAGCATCACCATGGCTTGGGTTGACCAGGAGAGTCCCTCCGATCCGGAGGTAGTGAGTGCAGTACTCAGATACGAACCCGGCGTACAGAGATACAAGAAGATCGAACGAATGCGGAGCGATCCCGACATCGGTGCCGTAGTCGCCATGCAGAAACCGGACCTCCGTGCCCGCTCTATCGGTCCTGTGCTCACCAACTATCTGATCAACACCCTCAGCATCGGCGAAGAATCGGGCTGCTCTACTGTCCTCATCCAGGTACGTAACGGCGGGGAATACAAATGAAGGTGCGACATCGACGAAAGACCCCGGATACAGCACCGTGTGGGCATCGACTGTCTGCCCGACCGCTGTAAAGAGACGGAGGCGATCGCCGCGATGCTGGTCTTGCCTCTCCCAGAGTTCCTTTGTGAGTTGCTTCATACCGCTGATCGTAGAGCCCATCGCTGAGCGGTCGTTGCCCGTCATCCCATTCGCACCAGATAGCGGGCACAATTGGTCACGTCATGAACTCGTAGGAGGATGTTATGGAGCCATTTCTGGAGTGTCCGTCCTGTGGGCATCACTTGAGCATGTATCGAGCCCCGGAAGTGAGTGCCGGGGAAAGAATTGCGGCACGCGTCGCTGGCTGGGTCGCCACATGGTGGTTTCCGACAGCGATCTTGGCTGTTGTCGCGCTCTGGGCAATCGTGAACGTAGGCGCTCGTCCTTTTGAGCCGTATCCCGTGGTCGTTCTGGCGTGGATCAGCGCCGTTCTGGCGACAGTCGCCGCTTTGCAGGGGCCACTGATCTTGCTGGCACAGCGTCGCTCCGCCATGAGCGATCGCCAACGCGACGAGGAAGCGTTCCGGATCGCGATGAACACAGAAAGTGACATGCATCGGGTGGCGGAATACGTCGATTCTCTGAACAGAAAACTGGAACGACTATCCGGAGATGTAGATCGTCAAGGCGGGCAAGGCGATCGCACCAGCTAAACGCGATTGCTCAGGCAGGCAGGCGACTTGAGGCAACCGTGGCATCGGCGTCATCTAGGGCAGGCGGATCACGGTATCGTTTTTCGTAAGCCCTAGAGGAGGCGCTTATGGCAACGATCAAGGTCGATAATCAGACCTTCGAAGTGGAAGACGGGACTCGGCTGGTGCTGGCCCTCGAGGAAGGTGGAGTCGACATCCTCCATCTGTGCGGCGGCAATGCCAGGTGTACGACCTGTCGCGTCGAATTTGCTGAGGGTGAGCCCTCTGCGATGACCGCCGCCGAACGCAATATCCTCGACAAGAAGGAACTCGCCGGTGTGGCCCGGCTCTCTTGTCAGATCCAGTGCGAAGCAACGATGGAGGTCCGCCCCATGATGCGCGTCTCGACGAGTGACTTCGACGAGCCTGGGGCCATTCCAGCTTCAGCTATCACACCAGACCCGGAGTGGATTTAGGCGAGTTGCGTTCGAACAGGGAGTAGCGATCGATTGATCCCGCCTTCTTGAACGAGTTGGTGGATGAGGGAGAGCGTCCGATTTCGACCGACAGCCAACCCAATCGAAGAGCCCACCACTTGGAAACCTGGAACGCAATCACGGCCCGCCGCAATTTGCGGGAGTACACCGACCAGCAGTCAGCGAGGAAGATCTCACCCGGATCATCGAGGCGGGCCGGCGAACACCCTCCTCGATGAACGAGCAGCCCTTGGGATTTCGTTGTCTCTAGCCAGGTGACGGCACTGCGGACGACTGGACGCCCATGGAATACGAAGCACTCCCCTCTCCGGCCGAACTTGATCTCGTCGCGGAAAGACTCGGGCTAGCGGTTTCGTTCGAACGACGCATCTGGGGTGGGCAAAGCGCCACAACAGACATCTTGATCGGTGACAGAGGCCAGAGGGTCGTATTACGACGCCATGGCAGGTGGTCGGTCGGCTTCGATGACGGCATCGCAGCCCGAGAGGAGGCCGTCGTGCGTGTGGTGCGGGGTGCCGGGGTTCCTGCCCCACGGGTCCTGTGGTCTGGGCAACTGGGCGCTGCCACCGCGATCGCCACCGAGTTCGTTCATGGGGTTGCCATCATCGATCCCGCCGATCCCATGCGATGGGCATCCCAGCTCGCCACCACACTTGCCAAGATCCACTCGGTCGCG